>JAJYJA010000114.1 GCA_021789795.1 Deltaproteobacteria bacterium
CCGGCGGCGCTCACCGTGTCCAGGTGTCCGACCACCAGCAGCCGGGGCCGACCGGGCCGGGGGAAGCGGGCTGAAAAGTTGGGCCGGCCTGGCGACACCTCCCGCACCTGACAGGCAACCCCCTGCGCCCCGCAGAGCTGGGCCAGGAATTGGGCCAAGCCCAGTTCCGGGGCGATGGAATTGGTGTCCGTGGCCCCGGAAGATTCACTGGGGATGCGGACCAGGGACTGGATCAGGCCGATGGCCTGGTGGCTGTCGATCATGCTGCTCTCCATTGTAACTATCCCTTAAGATGGACGGACGCGAAACGGCGACCAATGCAACCCGATTCCGCTTGCTCCCCGCCCAGGGCCGCCCGACTTTGCCGTTGGGCAAGCGGCGGTTCACCCCTCGCCCCGTCATCCGGGGAGGCGGATGCTAAAGACGCTGCCCCGGCCCAGCTCGCTCTCCACCCCCACCGTGCCGCCGTGGGCCTGGACGATATGCTTGACGATGGCCAATCCCAGGCCGGTGCCGCCCAGCTTGCGGCTTCTGGCCTTATCGCTGCGGTAGAAGCGCTCAAACAGCCGGGGCAGGTGCTCACTGGCGATACCGCAGCCGTCATCCCGCACCTGGATCAACACCTCGCCCCCGGCTCCCCGCCCGGCCTTGACTTGCACCTCCCCGCCCGCCGGGCTGTACTTGATGGCGTTGACCAACAGGTTGGTCACCGCCTGCTCCATCAGCCGGGGATTCATGGCTAGGGTCAGTTCCGGCGGGCAGTCAAGGGTGATGGCGATCTCCTTCTCCTTGGCCCGCATGGCCGCCGAATCCAGGCAGTTTTGCAGGGAGGACTTCAGGGGGGCGACTTGCAGCTCGATCTCCTTTTGTTCCTCGTCCCGCTCGATGCGGGAGAGGGCGAGCAGGTCATCGACGATGGCGTGCAGGCGGTTGGCCTGCTTCAAAATGATGCCGAGGAAGCGCTCCACGTCCTCGGGCCGGCCGGCGGCGCCGTCGCAAATGGTCTCCACAAAACCCTTGATGGCGGTGATGGGGGTCTTCAGCTCGTGGGAGACATTGGCCACGAACTCCCGGCGCATGGTCTCCAGCCGCCGCAGCCGGGTAACGTCGTTTAAGACGACCAGCGCCCCACCGCGCCGGCCCTGGCTGTCCACCAGCGGGACGCCGCTGGCCTGGAAATGCCGCTGACCGGCCCCGTCGCCAAAGACGATCTCCTTGGCCGCCTGGGTCTCGCTCCTGGTCATCTCGCGGACGAACTTCATCAGCTCGGCGTGACGCACCGTCTCCACCATCGGCCTGCCGATCCCCCGCTGGGCCTGGACGCCCAGGAGCTTCAAGGCGGCCTCGTTTAAGCGCTCGATGCGCTCCTCGGCGTCGATCACCAGCACCGCCTCGACCATGCTGGAGAACACCGCCTCCAGCTCGTTCTTCTGGCTGGTCACCGTCTCCATCCGCTCGCTTAGATCCTGGGCCATGCGGTTTAGGGCCTCGGCCAGGCCGGCCACCTCCCGCGACATCTCCCGGCCGCTCATGGCGATCTTGCGCTTGAAGTCGTGCTGACCGAAACGCTCCGCCACCCGCTGCATCTCCTCCAGAGGCCGGCTGATCCGGCGGGAGACCGACAGGGTGACCAAGACGGCCAGGACCACCACCACCAAGGCCCCCAAGACGATACGCCGCCAGATGTCAGACAGGATCCTGGCCACCGGGGTCATGGGAATCGACAGCCGCACCACCCAGGCCACCCCCGGCGGCCCGGACCCGGTCACGGGCCTCGGCGCCGGCAGCGCCAGATAAAACATCTCCCTGGCCACCGTCTTGCTCAGCCGGGAGGCGACCCCCACCCGGCCCGCCAAGGCGACGGCCACCTCCGGACGGCGGGCGTGATTTTCCATCCGTTCCGGATCGGCCATCGAGTCGGCCACCACCCGGCCGTCGGGCATAATCACCGTCAACCTGGCCTCGCCCTCCTGGCTCAAGACCCGGCAGAGCCGGCGCAGGGCGGCCTCGTCCCCCTTAGCCAGCGGCCCGACCAACTGGGCGGCGATCAACTGGGCCCGGGCCCGGAGATCGTCTTCAGTCCGGGCGATGGAGAAGGTATAGGTGTACCGGGTGGCAAAGGCAGTCACCCCCACCACGGTGGCGATCATCACCAACACCAGGGGCGGGAACATCTGCCACAACAGCCGCTTACGCCGCACCCCTCACCCCCGGAAACGGTAGCCGATGCCGCGCACCGTCTCGATCACGCCCTGTCGGGCGCCGAGCTTCTTGCGCAAGGAGGCGATCTGCACATCCACCGTGCGGTCGGTGACCGCGATGGCGCCCTCGTGCACCGCCGCAAGGATCTGATCCCGGGAGAATACCCAGCCCGGCTTGGCGGCCAGGAAGGCCAGGATCCTGAACTCGGTGGCGGTGAGCATCACCAGCTGGCCGGCGACCCGGGCCTCATGGCGGCTCACGTCCAGCTCCAGGCCCTCGCGGGCGATCACCTGCCCCTCCGCTTCCTCCTTCCGGGCGGCCTGCCGCCTAAGCACCGCCCTTAGCCTAGCGATCAGCACCCGGGGGCTAAAGGGCTTGGGGATATAGTCGTCCGCCCCCAGGTTCAAACCGTTGACCACGTCCGCCTCCTCGCCCCGGGCGGTGAGCATCACCACTGGCAATAATCTGGTGTTTTCGTTAGACTTCAACCTCTCGCAGATACTAAAACCGTCCATGCCGGGCAGCATGACATCGAGCAGAAACAGCCCCGGACAACCGTCTGGCAGGGCGGCGAACATCTCCTCGCCACTGGCGAAGCCCCGTACCGCCAAACCCTCCTTGGCCAAGTTGTAATAGATCAGGGCCAGGATGTCCTCCTCGTCCTCCACCACCCACACCGTCGTCTGTCCCATGCCGCCTTAAGTCCCTCCCGCAAAAAGATGATGGTCTCGCAAAAAGGTAGCCGATGGCTAAGCAAAATGGCCGATATACAAGGCGCGGGGTGTGTTTGGCGAGTGAGGGCCATACATATGGGTATGCCGAACGAGCCAAACCGCCCCGCAACGCAGTAGATCGGTCTTTTTGCGACGCCATCAAAGATCCTTAACCGAAAAATCATTCCCCCTTCATCATCCGTTAACAAAGGGGGTCTAAGCTGCGACTGTCTTCGGGGCCAACCTCAAGCCCTAAAAGACGAACAGCTGCAAGCGCCCGTCTGGTGGCCACCATACGCAAATGCCCGCGCAAAATGAACCGTTTTCACACCGCTCATCAAAATTTAATGTTATTTTAACCAAATCTTAACAATGTAAGGCTATCTTAATCGGCAACCAGGATCTTGACGGCCAGCGGCCCGACCCGGCCCCGGCAAGCCCAGGTTGCCATATTTGTCGCAACTTCAAGCCAAAGGAGAAACTGTCATGGGTAAGTTGTCAAAAATGGTCTCGATCATTTCGTTAATCGGCGCTTTTTGCGCCCCTGCCGCCTTTGCCGCCGGCAACTCGATCACCCTCATGGGCTCGACCGCCCTGCAACCGCTGGCGGAGCAGGCGGCCAAGACCTTCATGGAGAAAAAACCCGAGGCCCGGGTGCTGGTGCAGGGCGGCGGCAGCGGCACCGGCCTGACCCAGGTGGCTCAAGGCGGGGCGGATATCGGCAACTCTGACATCTTCGCCGAGGAGAAGGCGGACATCAACGCCAAGCAACTGGTGGATCACAAGGTGTGCGTGGTCGGTTTCGCCACCGCCGTCAACCCCAAGGTGACGGTGACCAGCCTTACCCAGCAGCAGCTGATCGACATCTTCTCCGGCAAGGTCACCAACTGGAAGGAGGTGGGCGGCAACGACCAGAAGATCGTGATCATCAACCGTCCCAAGTCGTCCGGCACCCGGGCCACTTTCAAGAAGTACGCCTTGAAGGGCACCGAGGAGGCCTCCGGCCTGTCGCTGACCGAGGACTCCTCGGGCACCGTGCGCAAGACCATTGCCGAGACCCCGGGGGCGGTGGGCTATCTGGCCCTGTCCTACATCGATCCCAGCATCAAGGCCCTGGAGTTCAACGGGGTGGCCGCCACGGTGGCCAACATCACCGACGGCAAGTACCCGGTCTGGTCCTACGAACATATGTACACCAAGGGCGAGCCCAGCGGGGTGGCCAAGGAGTTCCTGGGCTACATGATGGGCCCGGAGGTGCAGGGCAAGCTGGTTGCCGCCCTGGGCTATATCCCGGTCTCGGAGATGAAGACCTCTCGCTAAGCGAGACCCGGCTCGACAAGCAAGTAGCCAAACCAAGCGTAAGCCGCCCAGGGGCAGGAGAGTATCCGACCTCGGGCGGCTCGTTTTTGCCCCTCACCCCAAAACCATGCCCGACCTACCACCCAGCGGCCAATCCATCCTGCGCAGCGCCCGAGGCAGCAGCCACTTCCTGCGCGAGACCCTGGGCCGCTACTACGCCACCCTGTGCGGCGACCTGATCATCCTGCTCACCGTGACCATGGTCGCCTTCATCACCTTCAAGGGCCTGGCCGCCTTCACCGGCCCGCACCCCCTCTCGCCGCTCAAATTCCTGTTCTCGAGCCACTGGCAGCCGGACGCCGGCCCGGACGAGGGTGGCCCGCAGTTCGGAACCCTGGTCTTTCTCCTGGGCTCGGTGAGCGTCTCCGGGCTGGCGGTACTTCTGGCCGCCCCCCTGGCGATCGCGGCCTCGATCCTGATCTCGGTAATCGCCCCCCGGGCGGGGGAAAACTTCTTCCGCCCGGTGCTCGAACTCTTCACCGGCATCCCCTCGGTGGTGTACGGCTGGGTGGGGCTGAGCCTCCTGGTGCCCTTTATCCGCAACCAGTTCGGAGGACTGGGCTTCAGTCTCCTGGCCGGCGGCCTGGTCTTGGCGCTGATGATCCTGCCCACCATCACCACCCTGGCCACCGACGCCTTGCAAAACCTGCCCGGCTCGTTACTGGAGGGCTCCTACGCCCTGGGCGCCACCCGCTGGCAGACCATCCACCGCATCCTCTTGCCGGCGGCCCGGCCCCGGATCCTGATCGGGGTGACCCTGGGAATGACCAGGGCCTTCGGCGAGGCCCTGGCGGTGCAGATGGTGATTGGCAACAGCGTCCGCCTCCCCGACTCGCTGCTCAACCCCATGAGCACCATCACCAGCGTCATCACCATGGACATGGGCAACACGGTCAAGGGCTCGGCCTGGAACAACGCCCTGTGGAGCATGTCCCTGCTGCTTTTAGCCATCACCTTTGGCTTTATCGTCATCATCAAACGGCTTGGCCCCCAGGACACGAAGAATGGCAACCACTTCTGATCTCCAGACGGACAGGCACCTTGGCCAGGGCAACCACAAATCGGCCTTCCGTACCGATCGGATCGCCACCGGCATCTTCTACGCCGCCGGCATCTTCCTGGTCCTGCTGCTGTTTTCGTTCGCCGGCTACATCATCTACAGTGGCCGGGCCTCGCTCAACCTGCACTTTCTGACCACCCCGCCCCTCTTCATGCAGAAAGGCGGCGGGGTGGGGCCGCAACTCTTCAACTCCATCTACCTGCTCATCTTAGCCTCCACCTTGAGCGTGCCCCTGGGGGTGGGGGCGGGGATCTACATGGCCGAGTACGCCCGGCCTAGCGGGCTGACCCGCGCCATCCGCCTAAGCCTGGAGACCCTGTCGGCTCTGCCCTCGATCGTGGTCGGGCTCTTCGGGCTGCTGATCTTCATCAATATCCTGGGCTGGGGCTTCTCGATCCTGGCCGGGGCCATGGCCCTGACCATCCTGAACCTGCCGGTCATCACCCGGGTGGCGGAGGAGTCGATCAAAAACGTGCCGCCGTCGCTCAAGGAGGGCAGCCTGGCCCTGGGCGCCACCCACTGGCAGACCATCTGGAGGCTGATCCTGCCCGCCGCCACCCCCGGGATCCTAAGCGGCGTCATCCTGGTCACCGGCCGCATCTTCGGCGAGGCGGCGGCCCTGCTCTTCACCGCCGGCATGAGCAGCCCACCGCTCAACTTCTCGGACTGGAACCCCCTGCACTACGCCTCGCCACTCAACCCCTTGCGTCCAGCCGAGACCCTGGCGGTCTATACCTGGAAGGTCAACTCCGAGGGCCTGGCCCCGGACGCCCGGCAGATCGCCGACGGCTCGGCGGCGGTGCTGATCATCACCGTCTTTCTGTTCAACATCCTGGCCCGCTATCTCGGCAAGGCCCTGCAAAGACGCTCCCGCGCCTGTTGATGAGCGGACGCCAGGACGAGCAAACCCTTCACCCACCCCGGCCCATGAATCCATCCTCAAGCCCCATCGCCACCATCACCGATCCCATCGTCGAGGTTCGCGACTTAAACCTCTACTACGCTGCCAGCCAGGCCCTGCGCGGCATCTCCCTCGATATCCCCCGGAAGAAGGTCACCGCCCTGATCGGGCCCTCGGGATGCGGCAAGTCCACCTTCATCCGCTGCCTGAACCGGATGAACGACTTGATCGACCACGTCCGCATCGAGGGCGAGATCAAACTCGACGGCCAGGACATCCACGACGGCTCGGTGGACGTGATCGCGCTCCGGCGCCGGGTGGGGATGGTCTTCCAAAAGTGGAACCCCTTCCCCAAGTCGATCTACGAAAACGTGATCTATGGGCTCCGGGTTGCCGGGGTCAAGGAGCGAGCGCTGCTCGACGAGACGGTGGAAAAAAGCCTGAGAAGGGCCGCCCTCTGGGACGAGGTCAAGGACCGTCTGCACCAGTCGGCGATGGGCATGTCCGGGGGTCAGATGCAGCGGCTGTGCATCGCCCGGGCCATCGCGGTGGCCCCGGAGATCATCCTCATGGACGAGCCCTGCTCCGCCCTCGACCCCCGCTCCACCTCCCGGATCGAGGAGCTGATCCGCGAGTTGCAAGGCGAATACACCATCATCATCGTCACCCACAACATGCAGCAGGCGGCCCGGGTCTCCGACTTCACCGCCTACTTCTACCTCGGCTCGCTGATCGAATACGGCCTGACCAAGCGCATCTTCACCACCCCGCGGCGCAAGGAGACCGAGGACTACATCACCGGCCGCTTCGGCTGAGCGCCGTTTAAGACGCCCGACCACCACTGGCATAAAACTATGATTAAAGACCTGAGCACTGAACTTGAAAAACTGAAGCAGCGGCTGCTGGGGCTGGGATGCGAGGTTGAGGGAAACCTGCGCAACTCCGAGCGGGCGCTGTTGCAATTCGACCCGGAGCTGGCCCGGAAGATCATCAGCAACGACTCCGAGATCGACGACCTGGAGATGTCGGTGGAGGAGAAATGCCTTCAGATCCTGGCCCAGCACCAGCCGGTGGCCGGCGACCTGAGGTTCGTGGTGACGGTGCTCAAGATCAACAACGACCTGGAGCGGATGGGCGACCTGGCGGCCAAGATCGCCGACCGGGTGCTGCTCCTGGCCCGTCAGCATCACGCCCCCTTCGCCGACCCCCGGACGGTACGGTTCCCGGAACGATTCCGCCACATCTTCGCCGAGACCATCAGCATGGTCAGGATGAGCCTGGACTCCTTCGTCAACCTGGACGCCGACCTGGCCTACAAGGTGCGGCTCTGGGACGATCAGGTGGACGAGGCCAAACGGGAGATCCGCACCCAGATCGAGGAGATCATCCAGAACGACCCCCGCCAGCAGCCCTATCTCGCCATGCTGCTCAGCGTCTCCCGCAGTTTGGAACGGATCGCCGACCACGCCACCCACATCGCCGAAAACGTCATCTACATGCTGCAAGGCCTGATCGTGCGCCACGATCGCTAGCCGAAAAAAACCGCCATCGCCTCAACCGATATACCAGACCGG
>JAJYJA010000002.1 GCA_021789795.1 Deltaproteobacteria bacterium
TTGCTATTCAGTTGTCAAAGATCGACTGCCCTTACTGCTCCCCCTGGCTCTTTCGCCCGGGCATCCCGTCTATTTATCGCATTACATCTGCCGTGTCAAGAGGATTTTTTACCGCCTCTCTTCGCCCCGCCCATCAGGGAACGAGGGTGACGGGAAGGCGCCCAACTTAGCCTAAGCCTCCTCCCTTGTCAACCCACTTTATTTTGAAGGCGTTGAAATACGCAGACCGAGTTGCGGGAGGGTGAGGAGCGAGAGATTTTTCTGTTTTTCTCATTTCTTCCACACTTCTTCCCCAATCGGTTATTATACTGCCAACCAAGATGGCGTCGCAAAAAGACCGATCTACTGCGGCGCGTGGCGGTTTGGCTCGTTCGGCATACCATCTGTATGGCCTTACTCGCCAAACACACCCCGCGCCTTGTATATCGGCCCTTTTGCTTAGCCATCGGCTACCTTTTTGCGAGATCATCAACCAAGAGCAAAGGAAAAACAGCGCCGCTCAAGGCCGGCGTCCATAAACCGGAGGACAAAACCATGCGCAAGCCACTAGCCACCCTCACCCTGGTCACCCTGCTCGGTCTGGGCCTTAGCAGCCCGGCGCTAGCCCACTGGCGCGGACGGGGGAATTTCGACATCATCCTCGGGCCGCCGGTCGGCTGGTCGTATTACCCGCCACCCCCGCCCCGCTACTACGACTATTATCCGCCGCCGGTGGTGATGATGGCCCCGCCTCCCCAGCAAGTATATATCGAACAGGCCCCCAAGCCAGCGGCCCCGCCTCAGAGCTACTGGTACTACTGCACCAACCCCCAGGGCTACTACCCCACGATCAAGGAGTGCCCGGGCGGCTGGCTCAAGGTAGTGCCCCAGCCCACCGCGCCCTAACCAACCACCACGGAGGAACCAGCTATGAAGATCACCCCCAAGTCGTGGCGCTTCCTGCCCCTGCTGCTGGCAATCGGCGGCTGCGCCACCATGCCCACCGGCCCCTCGGTGATGGCCCTTCCCGGTTCCGGCAAGAGCTTTGGCCAGTTTCGTAGCGACGACGCCATGTGCCGGCAATACGCCCAGGAACAGTTGGGTATCACCCCCCAGCAGAGCGCCGGCCGTAGCGCCGTGGCCAGTGCCGCCACCGGCACCGCCCTAGGGGCCGCCGCCGGGGCACTGATGGGCGGCGACCGCGGGGCGGCGGTGGGGGCCGGCGCCGGTCTGCTCATGGGCGGCCTCACCGGCAGCGAGGCGTCCCAGGAGTCGGCCTACAACGCCCAGCATCGCTACAACAACTATTACATCCAGTGCATGTATGCCAACGGGCACCTGGTGCCCATGCCCAGCCACATGCTGATGAAAACCATAGAGCCGGAGGTGGCGGCCCCCGTTGCCCCTGCACCTACAGCCCCGACCCCACCCCCAGGGGCCGCCATACCTCCCCCTCCGCCTGGTCAGCCGCCCCAGCCCCCGCCCGGCTCCTGACCGGCTCCCGCCGCCTCGCCCTTCCCTCCCAAACCTGCCGGGGCGGCCATAATCAACCTGCGCGGCACGCCGCGCATCTCCTGGAGCGGGCAGGGGAAAGATTTGCTCCCGCCCCGGAGGGCCTCTGTCCGGCCACCCCGCGTTCTGAGCCGGACAGAGGCATTTTGCGATTACCGGGCCACGCAAGGCCCTCTCAACCAACCCTATGGAGGAACCACCATGAACAAGAAACTCAAGCTCTTAGCCGCGCTCATCACCATCTCCGCCGCCGGCCTCCTGTCCCAACCGGCGGCAAGCCTGGCCGCCGACTCCGCCCCCCCTCCGCCACCGCCCATGGCGGGCGCAGGGCCAGGAATGGGGCAAGGAATGGGCCCAGGCATGGGGCCGGGAATGATGGGCGGCCCCGGCATGGGCAGAAAGGGGCCGGGAATGGAGGGACGCTTCGGCAAGGCCCTGGGTCTCTCCGCCGATCAGAAGGCCAAGATCAAGGCCATCCGCGAGGCGGGCTGGAAGACCTGCGAGCCGCTCCGCAAGAGCCTGTTTGAAACCCAGAAAAAGATCGAGGCCGCCATCAAGGCCACCCCCTTTGATGAAAACGCGGTCCGTTCCCTGGCCCAAAGCGAGTCCGACACCCGGGTCAACCTGGAGGTGACCCGGGCCCAGACCAGAAGCCAGATCTACGCCATCCTCACCCCCGAACAGCAGCGCAAGCTGGACCAACTCATGGCCGAGCGCCGCGGGCCGGGGATGCCGCACTGCCGCTGTCGGAAAAATCCGCCGGCGTCGAGGCAGGGTTCTTGACAAGCCTCCGTCCGTCGGAATACGCTAAACAGCCATCTCCACCCTCCGGCCCTGGCCCGGAAAGCACCTCCTTCCCGCCAGGGCCGGTTTTTTTTACCCGATCCCGCACCCCCGACCAAGGATCCGCATGAAGCCCATTATCCGCAATCTTCTCCTGGCCCTGGCCATCATCCTGGCCGTCTGGCTCGTCTGGCACCTGCGGCAACCACCGGCTAACCTTACCAGCTTCCGCACCGACAAGATCAGCCGAGGCGACCTCCTGGTCTCGATCAGCGCCACCGGCACCGTCGAGCCGGAGGACGTGATCGACGTGGGTGCCCAGGTGGCGGGCCAGATCGTCGGCTTCGGCAAGGACGCCCAGGACAAACCCATCGACTACGGCTCCAACGTCACCGAGGGCACGGTGCTGGCCCGGATCGACGACTCGGTCTATCGCGCCCAGGCCGACCAGGCCCAGGCCCAGTACGAGGCGGCCCTGGCCAACTTAAAGCGCTCCCAGGCCGACATCGGCCAGGCCCAGGCCAAACTCCAGCAGGCCCAAGCCGACTGGCAGCGGGCCCAGAAACTCGGCCACTCCAAGGCCCTTTCCCGGGCCGCCTACGACAGCTACCGGGCCGCCTTCGAGACCGCCAAGTCGGCCCTGGCGGTCTCGAAGGCCACCATCGCCCAGAGCAAGGCCCAGGCCGACCAGGCCCAGGCCAGCCTCAAGGCGGCGCGGCGCAACCTCGACTACTGCACCATCAAGAGCCCGGTGAACGGGGTGATCATCGACCGCCGGGTCAACATCGGCCAGACCGTGGTCGCCAGCCTCAACGCCCCCAGTCTCTTCCTGCTCGCCAACGACTTACGGAAGATGCAGGTCTGGGTGGCGGTCAACGAGGCCGACATCGGCAAGATCCACCAAGGCATTCCGGTGTCGTTCACGGTGGACGCCTTCCCCAACCAGACCTTCACCGGCGAGGTGCATAAGGTACGACTCAACGCCTCCATGACCCAGAACGTGGTCACCTACACGGTGGAGATCAGCACCGACAACAGCAGCGGACGATTGCTCCCCTACCTGACCGCCAACGTGCGCTTCGAGTTGGACCGCCGCCAAGGGGTGCTCATGGCCCCCAACGCCGCCCTGCGCTGGAAACCGTCCCCCGAGGAGATCGACCCCGCCTTCGGCAAGCCCCAGAAAGACCAACGGCCAACCGGCCCCCACAAGAACGAATCGCCCGCTACGGCCACCGCCAATGGCTCCCGAAAAACGGGGACGATTTGGCTGCTCGGGCCTAACAACCTGGCCCGGCCCCTCAAGGTGGCGGTTGGCCAGACCGACGGGGTAATGACCGAGGTGAGCGGCGAGGGGGTTGAGGAGGGCCAGGAGATCATAACCGGGGTGGAGGCCCAGCGCCAGGGCAAGGAGACGGCCAGCAACCCCTTCACCCCCAAGCTCAAGTTCGGGAAAAAACCCGACAAGCCGTAACCGCCATGCCACTGATCGAGCTTAACCGCATCAACAAGACCTATCACCTGGGTGACTTCGAGGTGCAGGTGCTAAAGGACATCACCATGTCGGTCGGCGAGGGGGAACTGGTGGCCCTGATGGGGGCCTCGGGCTCCGGCAAGAGCACCCTGATGAACATCCTGGGCTGCCTGGATCGCCCCACCAGCGGCGAGTACTGGCTGGACGGCGAGGAGGTCTCCCGGCTGTCCCTGGATCAGCGCGCCCTGCTGCGCAACGGCAAGATCGGCTTCGTCTTTCAGAACTTCAACCTCCTGCCCCGCACCTCGGCCCTGGACAACGTCGCCATGCCGCTCTCCTACGCCCAGGACAACCCCTCCGAGCGGGAGGCCCGGGTCCGGGCCAAGGAGATGCTGGAAAGGGTGGGACTGGGCGAACGTATCGACCACGAGCCCTCCAAGCTCTCCGGCGGTCAGCAGCAGCGGGTGGCCATCGCCCGGGCGCTCATCAACCGGCCCCGGATCCTGTTCGCCGACGAGCCGACCGGCAACCTCGACTCCCGCACCAGCGTCGAGGTGCTCCACATGTTTCAGCGCTTAAACCAGGAGGACGGGGTCACCATCATCCTGGTGACCCACGACCCCAACGTGGCCCACTACGCCCAGCGGGTGATCCACATCCACGACGGTCAGATCGCCGCCGGCATCTATGACGCCCAGGCCCCGAAGGGGGAGGAGGGCCAGGCATGAGACTATACCGCACCCTGCGCCTGGCCCTGCGGGCCCTGACCCGCAACCCCCTGCGGGCCCTGCTCACCACCCTGGGCATCGTCATCGGGGTGGGGGCGGTGATCGCCATGATGGAGATCGGCGCCGGCTCCTCCACCGCCATCAAGAAGACCATCGCCAGCATGGGGGCCAACGTCATCCTTATCCTGCCCGGCACCGCAGCCAGCGGCGGGGTAAGTTTCGGGATGGGCAGCGTCAACACCCTATCCCCGGACGACTGCACCGCCATCGCCCGCGAGTGTCCCTCGGTCAGGAGCGCCGCCCCCATCGTCCGGGCCCGGGCCCAGCTCGTGTACGGCAGCCGCAACTGGGTGCCGAACCTGATGGACGGCACCACCCCCGCCTTCCTTAACATCCGCGACCTAGACAACCTGACCGAGGGCGAGCCCTTCACCGAGCGCGACATCCTCAACGGCAACCGGGTCTGTCTCTTGGGGCCGACCATCGTCCGGGAGCTGTTTCAAGGCGAATCGCCGATCGGCAAGGAGATTAGGGTAAAGAACGTCAGCTTCCGGGTGGTGGGGGTGCTGCCCGCCAAGGGGGCCAACATGATGGGCATGGATCAGGACGACATCCTGCTCGCCCCCTGGACCACCATCAAATACCGGGTCACCGGCTCCACCCTTTCCAACTCCAACCAGAGCGCGGCCAGCACCAGCAGCACGGTCAACAGCCTAAGCAACCTCTACCCCGGCACCTCAAGCGACCTCTACCCGGCCACCTCGGACGTGCAGGCCGCCGACAACCCCATGCCGGTGCGCTTCGCCACCGTGGACCAGATCCTGGCCTCGGCCATCAGCACCGAGGAGATCCAAAACGCCATCCGCCAGATCACCGCCCTCCTGCACGAACGCCACCACATCCGGGAGGGAGAGCCCGACGACTTCAACATCCGGGACATGACCGAGATGACCAAGACCCTGACCTCCACCACCACCCTGATGGGCAACCTGCTCCTGTGCGTGGCCATGATCTCGCTGGTGGTGGGCGGGGTGGGGATCATGAACATCATGCTGGTGTCGGTGACCGAGCGCACCCGGGAAATCGGGCTGCGGATGGCGGTAGGCGCCCGGCCCAGCGACATCCTCCGCCAGTTCCTGGTGGAGGCGATCGTCCTCTGCTTAAGCGGCGGGGCCCTGGGCATCCTGCTGGGGCACGGGGGATCGACGCTGGTCGCCATCCTTCTCCACTGGCCGGTGCAGACCTCGCCCGCCGCCATCGTCGCCGCCGTGGCGGTCTCCGTCACCCTGGGACTGGCCTTCGGCTTCTATCCAGCCTGGAAGGCCTCTCGCCTAGACCCCATCGAGGCCCTGCGCTATGAATGATGACGTCGCAACAAACCCGATCTGCCACGTCCCCGTCCAACACCGGCAACGCACCCCGCGCCTGGCATGTCGGCCCTTTTGTTTAGCCCCTCAGCTACCTTTTGGCGAGATCATCAATGAATAGACATCGCATCCCCACCCGCCGCCCTCTCGCCCTGCTGCTAGGCGCAAGCCTCCTGGCTGGCTGCGCCGTCGGCCCCGACTACCAGCCTCCCCAGGCCGAGGTGCCGGCCCAGTGGTCGAATCAGGAACAAAAGGCCCCCGCCACCGGGGAGACGGCCAGGGTGAGCGACCAGGAGCTTGGCCGCTGGTGGGAGACCTTCCGCGACTCGACCCTGACCGCGCTTGAGAAACGGGCCTTAAAGTCAAACCTCGACCTCAAGCTGGCCGCGGCCCGCATCGAACAGGCCCGGGCGTTACGGCTTATGGCCGGGGCCAACCTGGGGCCAGGCCTGGAGGCCACCTCCCAGTTCCGCCAGAGCCGCTCCCTGGCTAGTCCGCTTGTCACCAACGGCGGGGCGGCAACGATCGGCAACCAGTTCCAGGCCGGTTTCGATGCCAGTTGGGAGCTCGACCTCTTCGGCGGCGGACGCCGGGGGGTGGAGGCGGCGGACGCCGATCTCCTGGCCGCCGCCCAGGCGAGTCTAAGCGCCCAGGTCAGCCTGACCGCCGAGGTGGCCCGCGACTATCTTGAGCTGCGGGCCCTGCAACAGGGCATCATCACCACCAAGGGTGAGATGGCGGCCGAGGAGCAGACGGTAGAGTTGACCCGCCAGTTGTTCAAGGCCGGGTTCAACAGCCGCCTGGACGTAGAGACCGCCGAGGCCCAGTTAGCTAACCGCCGGGCCCTGCTGCCGCCCTTGCAGGCGGCGGCCCAGCAGGCCATGCACGGGCTGGCCATCCTGCTAGGCCAGGCGCCGGAGGCCCTGACCGCCGAATTGTCCCCCACCGCCGCCCTGCCCGAGCCGCCGGCGACCCCGCCCGCCGGGCTGCCCTCCGACCTCCTGCGCCGGCGGCCCGACATCCGCCAGGCCGAGGCCAACATCCACGCCGCCACCGCCCGGATCGGGGTCGCCGAGGCCGATCTCTTCCCCAAGCTCAACCTCACCGGCGCCATCAGCCTCCAGGGCGACGCCATCAACTCCTGGTTCAACTGGACCAACCGCCTCTGGTCGCTGGGGCCGTCGGCCAGCTGGCAGCTCTTCGACAGCGGCAGGATCAGGGCCAACGTCATGCAGCAGCAGAGCATAAAGGATCAAAGCCTGATCGCCTACCGGCAGACGGTGCTCTCCGCCCTGCAGGAGGTGGAGGACGCCCTGGTCGCGGTCAACCGGGAACGCGAGCACCAACAGGCGCTGCGGCAGGCCAGGGAGGCGGATCAAAGGGCCCTGAACCTGGCCCGGGACCTTTACACCGCCGGCCAGACAGATTTCACAAGCGTCCTCCTGGCGGAGCAGACCCTCTACACCGCCGACGACGCCCTAACCCAAAGCAGCAAGGCCCTGGCCACCAACCTGGTCGCCCTCTACAAGGCCCTGGGCGGCGGCTGGCAGACAAGCGGCTGACCTGGCACTAATTTGGTTGACATCTCGGCACCTCGCATGTAGTAAAAAGGTATCCTCTTGAAAAATGAGGGTGTTACCGGGCCGGTGCCCGCCCGAGCGCCGCCCCGGAAGCCCGCCCCTGGATGCCAACCATCGCCACAGTGCGCCGACCATGACCAACGAATTGCCCCTCCCGGAAGACCCTGTCAACCGCCGGGATAATTTCCGGATCGACAACGTTCTGCCCATCTCCATCCGCAAGCTCGCCGGCCAACCCCGGCCCACGGCCCATCTCATCCCCATCGCCGTCGGCGGCAGCGGTTCCCTCACCCCGGACGGCTCGTTCATCTCCGCCTTTAATGAACCTAACCCCACCCTGTCTCTGACCTTAATCGAGACGCGGGCCAAGCTCGATCTGCTCCTAAACGCCGCCCACCCGGAGGGCGACCGGCGTCCCCGCGACAGCGGCCCGGACCTGCTGACCCTGGGCCAGTTGGTGGCCCAGATCAACCGCCAGGCCGACCAGCTCTTAAATCTCAACCGCCTGGCCCGCGCCGACGAACGGGTACAGATCGAGGCGGTCAACTTGAGCGCCAGCGGGGTAAAGCTGATGACCGACGAGGTGCTGGAGGCCAACGATCCGGTGGAGGTGCGGATCTTCATCAACCTGCGGGAACCCTTCTGGGTGGTGGCGGGGGGCACGGTGGTCCGGGCCCAACTCCTGCCCTCCGGTCGACGGGAGGTGGCAATCGACTTCACCGGCATCAGCGAGACGGTGAGCGACGAGCTGTCCCGCTATGCCCTGCTCTGCCAGAAACAACAGATTATCGCCCGCCGGGGGGCGCCATCCTGACCGCCCCGGACTGGCCCCCGATCACGCCGATGCCCGTGCTCGACTCTCCCCGTCCGCATCCTGACCGGGCTGCATCCAGCGGTGGCACCGGGGCCACGCAGCCACTCATCTAAGGTAACCAACACGCCATGTTCGTAGGAATCGGGGTAGCGGTAGTTCTGGTCGCGGTGCTGGGCGGCTTTGCTCTTGAGCACGGCAACGTCGCCCTCCTCTGGCAGCCGATCGAGATGATGATCATCTTCGGCGCCGCCCTGGGCGGGCTGTTCATCGCCTCGCCCAGCCATGTGGTCAAGAGCATCTTCAAGGATCTAAGCAAGGTCTTCTCCAGCTCCGGGATCAACAAGGAACGCTACCTGGCCCTGCTGATGCTGCTCAACTCCATCTTCTACAAGATCAAGAAGGAGGGGCTGATCACCATCGAGGACGACGTGGACAACCCCGGCAAGAGCAAGCTCTTTCAGGCGCATCAGGCGATCATGGCCGATTCCGAGGTGTCGGTGTTCATCTGCGACACCATCCGCACCATGATCACCGCCAACTACCCGCCCCACGAGATGGAGGCCCTGATGGAGATCGACCTGGAGACCAACCACCACGAGCGGATGGAGTCCTCGCACGCGGTGGAGAAGGTGGCCGACTCCCTGCCCGGCCTGGGCATCGTGGCCGCGGTGCTGGGCATCGTGCTCACCATGAACGACCTGGGCCAGCCCGCCGAGATCCTGGGCCACCATATCGGCGCCGCCCTGTGCGGCACCTTCCTGGGCGTGCTGGCCTGCTACGGCTTCATCGGCCCGGTGGCGGTGACCCTGGCCCACCGCGCCACCGAGCGCCAGACCTACATGAACGTCATCAAGACCGGCCTGCTCGCCGCCTACGCCTCGGACTTCATGGTGCCGTTCGCCATCGAATCCGCCCGGCGCTCCATCCCGGCGGGCGAATGCCCCTCCTTCAACGAGGTTGACGAGGCGATCAAGAAATGGAAGGCCAAAAGCTAACCATCATCAAGAAGGTCAAGAAGGGCGGCGGCGCCGGGCACCACGGCGGCAGCTGGAAGGTGGCCTTTGCCGACTTCATGACCGCGATGATGGCCTTCTTCCTGCTCATGTGGCTATTGAGCATGGGGCCGCAGAAAAAAAAGGAAGACCTGGCCAACTACTTCAAGACCTTCAGCCTGTTCGGCGAGGGCGGGGTCTCCTCGTCGTCGGTGTCCTTGAGCGATGATGCGGCGGGCGGCAAAACCCAGGTCAACCCGGGACCCTCCGCCCCCCAATCCGGTGGTTCCGGCGGCGACCAGGAAGGCGACGCCGAGCACCAGGAGATGGAGGCCATGAAGGCCAAGATCCAGGCCGACATCAAGAGCCGGCTGGCCGAGGTAAAGGATCAGGTGGTGATCAACGAGTTCGAGGGCGGGATCAAGGTGGACATCATGGACAAGAACGGCCAGCCCATGTTCAAGCTGGGCAGCACCGAGCTTACCGACAAGGCCAGGCAGGTGCTGGCGGTGGTGGCGGCGGATATCAAAAATTCCACCCGCCGGATCGAGATCGAGGGCCACACCGACGCCGTGGCTTACAACAGTAACCAAAAGTTCGGCAACTGGGAACTGTCCACCGCCCGGGCCTCGGCGGCGCGGGTGGAGCTGGAGAAGGACGGGTTGAATCCGTCCCTGCTGATGCGGGTCTCGGGCTACGCCGACACCGAGCCGATCATCAAGGACAACCCCTTCGACCCCCGAAACCGCCGGATCAGCATCCGCATTTTATATCCCCAAAAGCCGGCCCCCGCCGGGCCGCAACCGGGAGGCACGGGGCCAGACGCCAAACAACCCGGCCCTGATCAGGCGCCGCCGATAATCGCGCCCCCGGCTCCGCCCCAAGTAGCGCCGCAACTGGTCAAGTAGCACTTCCGGCCTCCCCCCTAAACAGCTCGCCCAAGGCCTGATCCAGGGGAGCTCCCTTGTCGAAGTGGCGGGAATAAGGTTGAGAGATAACCTGCCAATCGCTCCTGGCCTGGTTCAGGCAGGCGACGATCTTGCCGAACAGCTGATCCAGCCGCTCCGGGGCGCACTCGACGTAGAGCAGGTAATCCCCGTTACGGGAAAACATCCGGGCGTTCTCCCGCCCCTCCTCCCGGTTGAAGTTCTCCACCGCGTCGTGCAGATTCTGGCCAATCTCGTCCATAATCTGATCCACCAGCACCTGCCCCAGTCTCCGGTAACAATCCGCCAAGGCCACGAAGTTGGTCACCAACAGGTCGTAGGGCCGCTCCCGACGGCCCAGGACGTGGGTATCGTCCAGAAAATAGAGGTAGCGGTAGTTGTAGAAGCCGGAGAGCGGCTCCCGGAAGTAGGCCTTACGCCTAAACAACTCCAGGTCCATCATGTAACCGGCCACCAGTTCCCGGCTAATGGTCAGCGGATCCCAACCGGTCAACACCTCCTCCAGGACGGTCACCACCATCCGGTCGATGCGTCCTTGCCGGGCCTCCATCTGGAGCATGTCCAGGGCCGCCGCCTTGTCCATCGGCTTCTTGTAAGGCCGCCGGGCGACTAAGGCCTCGTAGATGTCGGCCACCATCACGATCCGCACCAAGACCCCCAGCTCCTCTCCGGCCAGCCCGTCCGGGTAGCCAGACCCATCCAGGCGCTCATGGTGGTGACGGATGATGAAGGCCACCCGGCGGTCATGATGCTTCTGGGTAAAGAGGTTGGCGCCCAGCTGCGGGTGCAGGCGCATGATATGGCGATCCTGGGTGTCGAACTGGCCGGGCTTCAAGAGGATGTCGTCGGGGATAGCCACCTTGCCGATGTCATGCACCAGGCAGGCCCGCTCCAGCACCTCGATCTCCTCGCCAGGCAGGCCCAGCCGCTGGCCGATCCGCTTGGAGATCTCCGCCACCCGCACCGCATGCTCGAAGGTGTAGTGGTCACGGTTGGCCAGCATCTCGTCCATGGTGGCGAAGAGATCGCTGATCAACAGGTCCTTGGCCCGATTGGCCGCCGCCACCTCCCGGTGGGCGGCCAGGAGTTTCTCCTCCGCCTCCCGCCGCTCGCCGATCTCCCGTTCCAGGCCGCGGATCAGCTTGCGCTCCCGGAAGATGCGGTTCAGCTTGGCCTCCAGCTCGTCGTTCTCGAAGGGCTTGATGATGAAGTCGGTGCCGCCGGCGTTGATGATGTTGGAGTAGATGTAGGTCTCGGTATGGCCGGTGATCACCAGGACATCGGTGCCGGGGTAGCGTTCCTTGACGTGGGCCAGGAGCTGCATCCCGTCCAAGCGCGGCATCATCATGTCGGTGATCACCACGTCGAACTCGCTCCCAACCAGCCGCTCCACCGCCTCCTGGCCGTCCACCGCCACCTGGCAGTCGTAGCCGTGGGCGGTCAGGAGGCGGCTCACGATCTCGCGGATGAACGGGTCGTCATCGACCACCAGCACGCGTCGCATAGTCAGGCGTCCGCCTTCTTAAGCCCTGGTCAGGGGCCGATACTTGATCCGGTGCGGCTGATCGGCCTCGCCGCCCAGCCGCGCCTTTCTGTCCGCCTCGTACTCCGAATAGTTGCCGTCGAACCACACCACCCGGCTGTCGCCCTCGAAGGCCAGGATGTGGGTGGCGATGCGGTCCAGAAACCAACGATCGTGACTGATGACCACCGCACAGCCGGCGAAGTTCTCCAAGGCCTCCTCCAGGGCGCGCAGGGTGTTGATGTCGAGGTCGTTGGTGGGCTCGTCGAGCAAGAGGACGTTGGCGCCCTCTTTCAACATCCGGGCCAGGTGCACCCGGTTACGCTGGCCGCCAGACATGATCCCCACCTTGCGCTGCTGATCAGGGCCGCTGAAGTTGAAGCGCCCCACATAGGCCCGGGAGTTTACCTCCCGGTTGCCCAGGGTGATGGTCTCCTGGCCGTCGGAAATCACCTCCCAGATGGTCTTTTCGGGGTCCATTTCCCGACTCTGGTCGATGTAGGCGAGCTTGACCGTGTCACCCAAGCGGATGAGGCCCGAGTCGGGCCGCTCCTGACCGGAGATCAGCCTAAACAGGGTGGACTTGCCGGCCCCGTTGGGACCGATAACCCCGATGATGCCGCCCGGAGGCAGGGAAAAGCTCACCTCCTCCATCAACAGCCGGTCGCCGAAGGCCTTGCTCACCTTTTCGGCCTCGATCACCAACTGGCCCAGGCGGGGGCCGGGCGGGATATAGATCTCGATTTCATCAACCCGCTTTTCGTTGGCCTGTTCGAGCAGCTTCTCGTAGGCGCTGATCCGGGCCTTGGACTTGGCATGCCGGCCCTTGGGGCTCATCTGGATCCACTCCAACTCCCGGGCCAGGGTGCGCTGACGGCTCGACTCCTGCTTCTCCTCCTGCCTTAGGCGTTTCTGTTTCTGGTCGAGCCAGGAGGAATAGTTGCCCTTCCAGGGGATGCCCTCGCCCCGATCGAGCTCCAATATCCAGCCCGCCACGTTATCCAGGAAGTAGCGGTCGTGGGTAACGGCGATCACCGTGCCGGGGTAGCGTTGCAGGTGGTGCTCAAGCCAAGCCACGGTCTCGGCGTCCAAGTGGTTGGTGGGCTCGTCAAGGAGCAGGATGTCGGGCTCCTTGAGCAGCAGCCGACAGAGCGCTACCCGCCGGCGCTCGCCGCCCGAGAGCACCTTGACCAGGGTGTCGCCCGGTGGACAGCGCAGGGCGTCCATGGCCATCTCCAGCCGCGAGTCAAGCTCCCAGGCGTTGACCGCGTCTAGCTTCTCCTGCACCGCCGCCTGGCGGTTGATTAACTTCTCCATCGCCTTGTCGTCCATGGGCTCGGCGAACTTCTCGTTGATAACGTTGAATTCGGCCAACAGATCGACCACCTCCTGCACCCCCTGCTCGACGATCTCCCGCACGGTCTTCGCCTCGTCCAGGGTGGGCTCCTGCTCCAGATAGCCGATACTGAAGCCGGGCGAGAGGGCGATCTTGCCGTCAAACTCGGTGTCAACCCCGGCCAGGATACGCAAGAGCGAGCTTTTGCCCGAGCCATTTAAGCCCAAGACGCCGATCTTGGCCCCATAGAAATAAGACAGGGAGATATTCTTCAGGATGGGCTTCTTCTCGTAAAATTTGCTCACCCGCATCATCGAGTAGATGATCTTGTTCGGTTCGTCGGCCATTATCTTTCCTTAAAGGTGGTTAATTGATGATGATCTCGCAAAAAGGTAGCCGATGGCTAAGCAAAAGGGTCGATATACAAGGCGCGGGGTGCGTTTGGCGAGTAAGGCCATACACATGGTATGCCGAACGAGCCAAACCGCCACGCGCCGCAGTAGATCGGACTTTTTGCGACGCCATCAATTGATGAGGCGAGGGCATTAACGAGGCCACGCTGGCCACGATGATTCGCTTGTGCCTGGCGAGGACTTCAGAGCAGTTCGGCGCTGACCGTCTCCACCCAGCAGCGGCGACCATCGGCGAGTTCGATGTAAAGCCAGTCGCCCCGGCGCTCAACCAGGGTGAACTCCACCCCGGCGTGCAGGGGGGCGTCGAAGCTTACGGCGTAGGCCTGGCCATCTCCCTTGCGGGCCGTGGTCTCGACGGCAACGAGCACCCCGGCCCGCTGGCGGTCGAAATGTTCGTAGAGCAGGGAGGCGGACAGAAGCACGGAGAGCGCCAGGGCGAGCGCCACCGGCCAGGGGAAAGGCCTCCGCCGCCGGTAGAGTTGCAGGCCGAGCCCGGCCCAGAAGCAGGCGTTCGCCGTCACCAGTGCCCAGAGCCGCAACCGGGCGGAAAGGTCATAGTGCCAGAAAAGGATGGTCTTGGCAACCGCAACCTCCTGTTGGGGCTTGATGCGGTCCGGCTGCTGGCCCCGGGCCGCGGCCAGATTCTGGCGTAAATTTTCGTCGCCGGGCAGATAGAGCTGGGCCCGCCGGTAGTTCAAGATCGCCCGGCCCAGGTCGTGGAGCTGGAAATAGCTGTTGCCGAGGTCGTAGTAGAGCCCGCCGTTTCGCACCCCCTCATGCACCAGTTTCTCGAAGCGAATCAAGGCCTGCTGATAAAGTCCGGCGGCCTGGGCCGGATCGTCGGTCTGGCTGGCCCGCCGGAAAAAACCGTTGGCCTCGGAGAGCAATCGCTGCCTGACGTTCAACTCCTCAGCCCCAGAGCGGCCCGAGGCGGAGACCAGCAAGGCAAGCAGCAACCCGGTTATGGTCATTAAAAACCAGTGCCGCCCCTGACCAGCGGCGGGTGGCGTCAGCTCATCACCTGTCGAGACCAATTCCATTTCCGTTCCCTCCGCTTGCCGTTAGCCCAGGTCGCTCGCCACCCGCCGGGCCAGCTCCACCAGACGGCCAAAATCCGCGCCGCCCAAGCCGGGACCGGCGTATTTAGCGGCCTCGCACCCCTCCATCACCTGGCGCAGACGGGCCAGACATTCGGGCCCGGCCCCCAGGGCGGCAAGGCCGGGTTCGACATCGGCATAGGTCAAGGCCGCCGGGTTGCGGTTCAGCTTGGCGCCCAGGTAGTCGCGCAGCGCCCGGCCCAGGGCCAGGTAGCCCTCGCCTCCCGCCCCCTCGCTGATCCGGTTAAGCTCCGCCGTCAGTATCCTACCCGCCTGCCTGGCCCGGCGGCTGGTCGAGTCCCGATGCCGACGGCGGACGGCGACCAGCACCAACCCAAAGATCGCCCAGAGCGCGGGCGGGACGACAAGCGCCGCCTCCGCGCCCCGGCCCAGTCCCAGGCTATCCACCGGCTCCTGGTTCTCCAGCAGTTCCGGCCCCTCGTAGTTGAAGTTGATCCCCCCGGCGGCGGTCTTGAGGGTTCTTTTGTCCGGGGCGCCATAGGCGTCTTGCAGGGTCACGGTCTTGGCCGCGCTCACCTTAAGCGGCACCGGCTGGGAGCTGGCGGTCTCGTAGCGGGAGCTTGCCGGGTTGAAGTAGCTCAAGTGCAGGCTTGGGATCTCCTTTACCCCGGCCTTGCTGGCCCGGATGGTCTGAGTGAAGGTCTTCAGCACCCCGCTACCCTCGCCCGGGGCCATCTCGTCTGGCACCTTGAAGTCCGCGCCCAGTTCCCGGGCCAGGTCAGGCAGCTTGACCCCGGCCACCGCCGGCCCGGCCACCTGGACGGTCAGGGTAATGGGGTCACCCACCTTGACCTGGGTGGGGGTGGCGGTCACCGCCAGGGAGTAGGCGCCGACCAGACCGGTAAAGTCGGCGGGCCGGCCCTGGCTGGGCAGGGGCAGGACGGTGAGCGTCGGCTGGTTGGAGGGCGCGACCACGGTGCGATATACCTGCCGTGGCCCGCCGAAGAAATCGTTCGGGAAGAAGCCGGAGAAGGGATCGTGTCCCCGGCCCTGGGTGTAGCCGCTCAGGGCCTGACAGGAGACGGTGGCCTGGGGCAGGGTCAGGCGGCCCGGCTCCTTGGCGGTCAGGGTCTTGGAGAAAGAGACGGTGAGGTAGTTGTTGCCGTTAAGCACCCCGCGGGCCTTCTCGGCCAGGATATCGCCGCCCGGCGCCGGGATGCGCACCACCTCATCGCGCTTGGGGTCCAGGGCCGGCCCCGGCCCGTCGCTAACCGAAAAGCGCGGATCATTGAGCAGCGGCAGGTTGAAGTTGAACCCCTTGACATCCTTGCCGATGTACCAGGTCACGGTCAGGACGATCGGCTCGCCGACGTAGGCCTGTTCCTTGTTTAAGCCCAGACGCAGCTTGAAATCCTCGCTCTCCTGGGGCTTGTTGACCAGGATGGGGATGGCCTGGGTCTGATAGGACTGTTTATCCACCACCACGGTGAGGGGCGGGATGACGAGCCGGCCCTCCCGCTGGGGGGTGAGTTGGTAGTTGAAGACGTAGCCGCGCCGGGAGAGGCGCTCCAGGTGGCCGTTGATGATGCTCACCGATTCGCTGCTGTTCTGCTGGCCGCCCCGCGACACCACCGAAAAGTCGGTAATGGCCGAGAGGTCGGGCTCCTTGGGGCTCTCGCTGCCCTCCACCTGGATCTCGAGCGCGAGGCCCTCGCCCAGCACCACCTGCTGCCGGTCCACCACCGCCCGCACCGACACCCCGGCCCCGAAGGCCGAGGCGAGGGAACAGGCCAGCATCAGGCAGATCAAGCCGACAAATCGCAATAGTCGCATATAGCACCCCACAAACGGCTTGCGGTCACCAATCCCGCCCCACCGGTGCGTATCCCGCTTCCCCCGCCCGGTTCTGGCGTTGACGGTTAAGCCGATCTTTTTGTTCCTGGGCCAAGATGTCCTGGGCCGTCTGCTCCGCGGGGACGGCCTGGGATTCCCCCGCCCGGACGGCGGCTTGAGCCGCTCCGGCGGGGGGCTTGGCGTCCTGCTTGGGCGAGGCCGCCTGGCCGGTCTGTCCGCCGGGGCTTGGCTTGGCCCCGGATTGGCCGGCCTGTTGGCCTTGGCCCTCCTTAGCCTTAGTCCTGGGGCCGGGGGCCGGGTTATTTTCCTGCCGGTCCGGGGAGGACGTCTGCCCGTTTAATTTCTCCTGGGCCTTGCGAAGTGAGTTTGCCGCCTGCCCCTGGGCCGTCGCCGCCGGGCCCGGCCTTCCGGCCCGCAACTCATCCCCGGCCTGGGCCTGGGCCTGCTCCGCCTGCTTAAGGGCCTGACCTGCCGCCTGGCCCTCCTTTCCGGCCTGCTTGGCTTGTTCCGCCATCGCCCTGGTCTGGCCGGCGAGATCATCCTGCCTTCCCGCCTCCTCTTGGCCGACCGCCTGGTTCGCCGAAGAGGGTGACTGGCTGGCCAGGTCGCGGCTGCGGTTAGCCATCTTCTCCTGCCGCTCGGCCATCTGGCCCAGCTTTTTAGCCAGTTCCTCCCGCTCCTTCTGCTCCTTTCGCCTTTTTTCCAGCTCCGCCTCCGCCTGTTGCAGCCGCCGCTTGCCAATTTCGAGGTTGCGGCCCGCCGCCGTCTGCAAGCCTTGCCCTTGCGCCCCGGCGGCTCGGAAGTGACTTATACTCTCCTGGTATTTTTTTATCGCCTCCTCCGGGTTATTGGCCGCCGCCTCGGCCTGACGGAAGAGGGCGTCGCCCAGGTTAAATTCGCTGTTGCCGGTCAACCGGGGGTCGCGGCTCAAGATGGCGGCCCGCTGATAGGCCTCCGCCGCGCCCGCCAGGTCGTTTAGCCGGTAGCGGGCGTTACCCAGATCGTAGAGGATCTCCGGGGAGTTGGGGGCCTTGGCCGCCGCCGCCTGGTAACGCTTGAGGCTGTCGGCAAATTTGCCTGCCTGGTAGAGGGCGTTGCCTTGGGCGGCCAGCCCCCGGGCCGTCTCGGCCCGCAGGGGGGCGGAGGACAGAAGGACGAAGGAGAGCGCCGCCCAAGGCCAGGCCAGCCTCCTCATCCCCAATCCTCCTCCCGCATCGTCATCTCCCCGAGCAGCAGCAAGAGCGCGGCCAGCAGGAAGAACTGAAACTTCTCCTGGAAACGGGTCACGGTCTTGGCCGCCAATCGTCTCTTGCCGGCGTTCATGATCAGTTCCTGATAGACTTGGCCCAGGTTGATGTTGCCGGTCGCCACCGGCAGGTAACGGCCTCCGGGGGTGGCCTCGGCCATCTGCCGCAGGACGGGGCCGTCGAGCTTGCTCCACACCTCCTGGCCCTGGTACTTGAGGAAGGTCTGCCGACCCTGATCGTCGGTGACCGGGATGCGCGCCCCCTCCTTCTCGTCTCCCAGGCCGATGACGATCAGCCTTACCCCCCGCTCTCCGGCGGCCTTGGCCGCCTCCAGCGGATAGCTGCCATGATCCTCGCCGTCGGTGATCAGGATCACATCCTGGTATCGCTGGGCCTGGTTGTCCAAGACATCGTGCAGCACGGTCCGCAGGGCGTCGCCGATCTTGGTGCCGCCTCGGGAGACCGAGTCCGGCCCCACCCCCTCCAGGGCCAGGCGGAAGAAACCGTAATCCAGGGTCAGCGGACATTTGACCACCGCCTGACCGGCAAAGGCCACCAGGGCCACCCGGTCGCCCCGCAGCCGGTCGATCACATCCGAGATGGCGAGCTTGGCGTGCTCCAGGCGGCTGGGGGCCAGGTCTGGGGCCAGCATACTCCTCGACACGTCAAGCAGGAAGACCACGTCCCGGCCCGAGCGCCTAACCGTCGTCTCCCGACGGTTCCAGGCCGGCCGGGCCAGGGCCACGATCAGCAGGGCCAGGGCCAGGAAGAAGAGGCCCGCCCTGCCCAACCGCCTGCCGCCCCTGGGCAGGAGATGATCCCGCATCCCTGCATCGACGAAACGGGCCAGGGCCGCCCGCCGCTGGGCCGCCGCGTACCAGTAAAGCCCGGCCAGCAAGGGCAGCAGGAGCAGCAGGGCCAGACGGCCCGCCGCGTACCAGTGGCCGCCGTTCACGGCAGCCTCCGGAAGAGGGTACAGCGCAGGACGGCCTCCAGCAGCAACAGGATCAGGGCGGCGGCCGCCAGGGGGACAAAATACTCCCGGTAGTCGAGGTAGCGCACGCTCTCCACCTCGCTCTTCTCCAGATGATCGATCTCCCGGTACACCGCCCGCAGGGCCTGGCCGTCCTGGGCCATCCAGAAGCTACCGCCGGTGATCTTGGCAATCTGCTCCAGGGTCTGGCGGTCCACCCCCTCGCCGGTGCGCACCAGTTGGGTGCCGAACAGGGTATCCACCTTGACCACCCCGTCGCCGCCCACCCCGATGGCATAGATCTTGATCCCCCACTTCTTGGCCAGTTGGGCGGCCTCCTCCGGGGCATAACGCCCGGCGTTGTTCTGGCCGTCGGTCAGGAGGATGATAATCTTGCTCTTGATGGTATAGGTCTTGCCGCCCTCGCCGACCTGCCGGGCCAGGGTCTGCTCGGCGGTGTGCAGCCGGGCGGCGGCCAGGGCGATGGCGTCGCCGATGGCGGTGCGGTTGTTGGGGCTGTCCTGGGCCGCCACCCGGATGGTCTTGATGAACCCGGCCAGAACCCCGTGGGCCAGGGTCAAGGGGCAGACGGTCTCGGGGTAGCGGTCGAAGCTGACCATGCCGATCAGATCGGCGGGCCGGCCCTTGAGCTCGCGCCGGTTGCCGTTCACGAACTCGGCAAACACCTGTTTCACCACCTCCAGGCGGCTCGACTTCCGACCCTCGAAGTTCATCTCGTTACCCATGCTGCCGGAACGATCCACCACCATCTCAATCGCCACCCCCCGGCTTACGTCCCGCACCTTCTCGATCCCCGCCTGGGGCCGGGCCAGGGCCACGATCAGCAGGATCAAGGCCAGGAGGCGGAGATAGACCGGCAGACGACGCAGGCGCAGCCGCCAGGAGACCGCCTCCGTGGGCAGCAGCAGTCCCAGATCGGAGAACAGCAGCCCCCTCCCCCTCCCGCGCCGCCAGAGCAGTCCCAGGCCGGGCAAGACCAGCAAGCCCAACAGGGCCAGGGGGGTGGCGAACCTCATCTTCCGGCCCCCGTCCCGGCCCCATCCTCCCGGGGCTCGGTCTGGCCGACGAAGCGGCGGCACAGCGCCAGGGCCGCCTCCGCCTCCAGGCGGGAGGGGAGACGGTTGGCGAATTTCACCAGATCGCAACCGGCCAGAAACTCGGCCAGCAGCCGGGCGTTGGCCGGCTCGGCCATCGGCCCGCCCCGCAGCTCCCGCAACTCTTGAAGAAACTCCTCGGTGGTCCGCTCCGGGGCCTTGAGCCCGAAACGGGCCTCGACGTAGCGGCGCAGGATATTTGACAACCGGTCGTAGAAGGTCTGGCCCTCGCCCCGGCCCAGGAGGTCTGCGGCCAGCAGCTCGTCCAAGGCCCGATAAGCGGCCAGATGCGGGGGCAGCAGCGGCGGCAGGCGTTTACTTCGCCGCCGCCAGCGCCGCAGACCCCAGAGCCCGGCCCACAGCAGCCCCGCCATCGCTAGCCCCAGCCCGGCAAGCAGCCAGGGAGAAAACGGCGGGAGGACGGGAGGGGCGATATCGGTGAGCTTGGCACCCTGCTCGCCCGGGGCGAGCAGGGAATCAACCCGCACCACCAGCGGCTCGCTGCTGACCGTGGCCGCCGGGGCGCCGCCCTGGCCCCAGGCCTCGACCGTCAGGGCCGGGATCCGCCACTCGCCGGGGGCCTGGGGATCGAGCAGCAGCCGGAAGTTCACCCGCACCTTGCCCTCGCCAGCCATTTCGGGAGGTGATTGGGAGGAAGAGATGACGCTCAGCCCCGGCAGATCGGGGAGTTTGGCCAGGCGCAGGGAGTACGATTCGGCGGCCTCGGCCCGCAGCTCAAGGTGCAGGTGCTCGGCCACCGTCAACCGCTGGCGGTCGAGGGTCAGGGTGAGGGCCAAGGGGCCGTTTTTGAACTCCCGGCTGACCGCCGGCCTCCTGGCCACCGCCGGAGCCGGCTGTTTGACGCAGGCGCCCAGGGCCAGCAAGGCCGCGGCCATAAGCCAGGAAACAAGCCACCGCCGCCAGCGGCCCGAGATGCCCGTCTCCCTCACCGCCGCCGCTCCCGCTGTTTGAAGAAGCGCACCAAATCGTCCACGTAGGAAATCCGCCGCCCGTCCCCGGCCCGGATAACGATCGGGATATGATCCACGGCCAGCGAGCCGAACAGCCGCTCCAGCCCCCGCCGTCGCTCCTCGCTCCGCCGTTCGTAGGCCGCCTGAAAGGCGGGATCGGAGGTATCGACCAGCCGGGTGCGTCCGGTCTCGGGATCGGACAGCGCCATCAGCCCCAGCCGGGGCAGGCTCAGCTCGCGGCGGTCGAGGATGGAGACGGCGATCAGGTCGTGGCGGCGGGCCAGGGAACCCAGGGGCCGGGCGAAGTCCGGGGCCAAGAAATCCGAGAGCAGAAACACCACCCCCCGCTTACGGGCCACCCGGCCCAGAAAATCCAGGGTCAAGGCCAGGTCGGTGCCCCGGCCCGCAGGGGAGGCGTCCAGCACCTCCCGGATGATCCTCAACACGTGCGAGGCCCCCTTGCGGGGCGGAATGAACCTCTCCACCCGCTCGGAAAAGAGGAGGAGTCCCACCTTGTCGTTGTTCCTGATCGCCGAGAAGGCGAGCAGGGCGCAAAGCTCCGCCGCCACCTCGCTCTTCCGCCTGTTCACCGAGCCGAAGAGCCCGGAGGCGGAGAGATCGACGGCCAGGAATACGGTCAGTTCCCGCTCCTCGACGTAGCGTTTGACAAAGGGATGGCCGGTGCGGGCGGTGACGTTCCAGTCGATCAGCCGCACCTCGTCGCCAGGCGCGTACTCGCGCACCTCGTCGAACTCCATGCCCCGGCCCTTGAAGACGCTTAGATACTCGCCGGCCAGGATATCGTCCACCGCCCGCCGGGTAAAAATCTGGATGAACCGGATCCGGCGGGCCAGTTCGCTGGTCCCGCTCATGGCACGGCGACGGTGTCGAAGATGCGGCGGATGATATCTTCGGGGGTGACCTCCTCGGCCTCGGCCTCGTAGGTCAGGGTGATCCGGTGGCGCAGGACGTCCAAGCCAATGGTCTTCACGTCCTGGGGGGTCACGTAGCCCCGTCCGGCAAGCAGGGCGAAGGCCTTGGCTCCCAGGGCCAGGAAGATGGTGGCCCTGGGCGAGGCCCCGTACTGGATGAGGTGGCCGATCTCCAAGCCGAACTTACGGGGGTCGCGGCTGGCGGTCACCAGATTGACGATGTATTCCTCCACCTTGGGGTCGAGGTAGATACGGCGGGTCAGCTGCCGCAGGCGGAGGATGTCCCCCTGGTCGAGCACCGGGGCCACCGCCGGCGGCTCCTCGTCTCCCGCCATCAGGCGCAGGATGCGCTGCTCCTCCTCCTGGCCGGGATAGCCGACCGTGAGCTTGAGCATGAAGCGGTCCACCTGGGCCTCGGGCAGGCGGTAGGTGCCTTCCTGCTCGATGGGGTTCTGGGTGGCCAGCACCAGGAAGGGCTCGGCCAGGGGGTAACTGGCGTCACCGATGGTCACCTGCCTCTCCTGCATGGCCTCGAGCAGGGCGCTCTGCACCTTGGCCGGCGCCCGGTTGATCTCGTCGGCCAGGATGATGTTGGCGAAGATCGGCCCCTTGCGGGTGGTGAAGTCGCCGGTCTTGGGGTTGTAGATCAGGGTGCCGATCAGGTCGCCGGGCAAGAGGTCGGGGGTGAACTGAAGGCGCTTGAAACTGGCCCGCAGCGTCTGGGCCAGGGTGGTGACCGTCTTGGTCTTGGCCAGGCCCGGCACCCCCTCGATCAACACGTGCTGATTGCACAGCAGGGCCACCAGCAGCCGGTCGATCAGCGTCTGCTGCCCGACAATCGCCTTGGCGATCTCCCGACGCACCAACTGCAGCGGGGCGCTCTCCTCGGCCACCGCCTGCCCTATCTCCCGAACATCGACACCCATGCCTCCCTCCTCACCCAGAAATGGCGCCGTCTGACGCCCCGGTCAACACTCACCGGACGCACCAGACCGCAAACGGAGGCAATTCTAATCCTACCCCCCGGATTGTCAAGGGGGCACAAGACAGCTGACGGCGCCTAAAAATATACCGCCTTCACCTTGGCCTCGTCCTGACGGCCGGTGGCCGCGGCCATGGCCAACACCGTGTTTTTGGCCGACCTGATCATGTCGTTCATGCCGATTCCGTCCCAGCCGAAGCCGCAGATCAACAGGCCGGGGAAATGCCGCTCCATCTCGGCCCGCCAGGCCAGGAGCCGGGGATGATCCATCTCCAGTTGGGGGATGCCATGCTCGGGCCGCAACACCCGGCTGAACAGGGGAGGCTCCGGCAGCTCGATCAGTTGGCGCAGGTCTTCATATACCGCGGAGATCAGCTCCTCGTCGTCTAAGGCCAGACGCTCCGGATGCCGCCTGCCGCCCACCAGGGCCTCGATCAATACCTGGCCTGACGGGGCCCGGTCCGGGAACATGTGGGAGGTGAACATCGCCCCCAAGGTGAAACGCCCCTCCCGCTCGGGGGCCAGATAGCCAAAGCCGTAAGGCACCTTGGCCCGCCCGGAAAGGCCCATGACCACGTTGACGATCCGCGACACCGGCAGGCAACTGACCGGCGGCGGCCTAAGGCCGGACAAGAGTTGCAGGCCGCCATTCACCGGCGCCGCCAGCACCACCCGCCCGGCCTCGATCGTCCCCTGGTCGGTGCGCACCCGCCAATCCCCTCCCCCGCCAGGTTCCAGGCCCTGAACCAGGGTGTTTTGAGCCACCTCCCGCCCTTGGGCGAGGACGGTTATCAGCCGCTCCATGCCGTCCGGAAAGTTAAGCATCGACGGCAGCCTCCCCAGGCCCTGGCCCTTGGCCGCCTCCCTCTTCTTGCGGATCAGCCCCCGAATCACCGAGCCCGTGGCAAGCTCCAGCTTGCGGACTCCAGGCATCACCGAATCGAGGCAGAGCCTGGTATAATCGCCGGCAAAACTGCCGGTGACCGCGGCATCGACCAGGGGCAAAAGCTCGGGGCCAAAACGATGCCTCACCCAGTCGCCGATGGTCATCGCCTCCGGTATTGGCCGCCGCCAGAGGTCGGCCAGGACCCGCAGCTTGCCCCATCCCGAGATCAGAGGGGTGGTCAGGGCGCTGGCCAGGCTCTGCGGCAGACGCACCAGCCTGCCCCGATGACAGAGGTAACGATAAAAGTCCCCCAGGGGCGCTGCCTGGGCCTCGTTGTAGAGCCCGGTGTCACGCAACAGTTCCTGGCTCTCCGCGGTGTTGTCGAGAAAGCCATGCGGCCCCCACTCGCCCTGGAATCCCGCCTGCCGGAAGGTCTGTACCGCCCCGCCCAGCCGGGGGGCCTTCTCCACCACCAGCAGCGAACGGCCCGGGAGGAGCTTGTCGACAAAATGGGCCACGCTCAACCCCGACAGGCCGCCGCCGACAATCAGCACGTCATATCTCGCCATCGCCTTTCTCCTTGTCAGCCACGCGGCCCCTGATTATGATGGTGGCCGTGAACGACACCCAGGTCAACCCCACAAAAACAAAAAGAATCCTCATCATCGGCTACTCCTTCAGCGGCCAGACCAGCGGTCTGGTGCGCCAGATCATGGCGGCCTTGCAACAGGCAGGCCACGAGGTGGTCAAGGAAAGGCTGACCCCGGACCCGGCCCTGAAGTTTCCCACCAGCTCGATCTGGGCCTGCCTCGCCATGATGCTGACCACCTTCCTGCGGATACGCACCCCGATCCAGGCCTTGTCACCCGTCTGTTTCACCGGTTTCGACCTCATCATCCTGGGCGGCCCGACCTGGTCTTACAACCCCAGCGGCCCCATCCTCTCCCTGATCGACCGGGATGGGAAGCGGCTGTTTGCCGGCCAGACGGTACTGCCGGTGATCTCCTGCCGGGGTTACTGGCGGATGCACCGCTGGGGCCTCGTCCGGCTCCTCGTCCGCTCTGGGGCCACGGTCCCCAACTGCATCGTCTTCTCCCACCCCAACCGTGAGCCTTGGCGCACCATCGGCGTCTTTCTCAAGATCGCCGGCAAGACGCCGGAACGCTGGCCGATCCTGCACCGTCACTACACCCACTTCGGCCACTCCCGCGATCAACAGGACGAGGCGGCCCGGTTCGGAACCCTGATCGGTCAGGCCTTAAGCCGCAACCAATCCCTGGCCGGGATAGAGTTCCACACCCCCCTCGCCCTGCCCTGAGGATAGCGGCTAGAACTCGATCCCCGGCTGGGCCTTGACGCCCTCGGCGTAAGGATGCTTCACCTCCCGCATCTCGGTCACCAGCTCCGCCTCCCGCACCAGGGCCGGGCTGGCGTCGCGGCCAGTGACCACCAGATGCACCCCCGGCGGCCGACGGCGGATGACCTCTAGGATCCGCCCCTCTGCCACCAGGCCATAGTTGATGACGTAGGTCAGTTCGTCCAGCACCACCAGGTCGAAGGCCCCGGACATGATCTTCCCCTCCGCCAGCGCCCAACCCTCCTCGGCGGCCCGGCGGCTCTCCTCCGGGCTCTGCTTCCAGGTGAAGCCGCTGCCCGTCACGTGGAACTCCAGCCCGGCCAGGGACGCACAGGCCTTGGCCTCGCCGGTGGGCCAGCGGCCCTTGATGAACTGCACGACGCAGACCGAGAATCCGTGCCCCACGGCCCGCAACGCCTGCCCCAGGGCGGCGGTGGTCTTGCCCTTGCCGTTGCCGGTATAAAGTATGGTCAGCCCCCGTCGCTCCATGTCTTCCAGTCTTTCTTGCCCAGCCCTCAAACGGCAAGAGGGCTTGACTAAAATGCCAAGCCCTCTTGCCGGTAGTCAGGGGCCAGGTGACGGGAGGCAGAGGATGCCCCCTCCCGACCATGATTATCATGGCAGTTCCGTATGCCCCTAGTTCTTTTCCCCTGCCAACTGCCGCTTGGCCTCCTCGATCGCCTTGCTCACCGGCAACCCGTTGGCAGCGGCCACCCCGGGGTGGGCGTCCTCGAGTTTCTGCCAGACCTTTATCGCCCCCTGGGGGGCGTGCAGGTCGTTGAACAGCACGATCCCCTTGTTGAACGGCGCCTGCACCTGCTCGGGGTCAACGGCGATGGCACGGTCAAAGGCGGCGAGCGCCTCCTTAAACTGTCCGGCACTGCGGTACATCACCCCCAGGTCGGTAAGCACGTTGGGATTCTTGGGATTCAACTTGAGGTACTGGTTGTAGGCGGATATGGCCTTCTGGGACTGATTGGAATCAAAGTAGAGATTGCCCAGTTGCACCCAGGCGTCTAGGTCCTTGGGATTGGCCGCCACCTGTTTTTCCAGGACGGCGATGGCCTCGAGGCTCTGAGGAGGAATCGACGCGGGGCCCGACAGCTGCCCGTTGCCGGGGACGGCGCGCATCTGGCCCGGCGGCGGGGCGGGCATACGCAACGAGCTATACCCCACTCCGATCAGAAAACCCGCCACTAGGGCGACCGCCACCGACACCCACAGGGTCTGGGGCCTTATCAAATCCGAATCTTGAGACATGTCGAATCTCCCTCGCGTAAACCACCGATCAACCGGTGGTCAGCAGCAGGTTGTCGTAATGGCGCAGGCGGTTTAGGGCGATGATGTGCTTCACCTCATCGATATAACACTGCCGACGCTCGGAATATGCGGTCAGGCCATCGGCGATGCGCATCGGGTCTAAGGTCTGGCTGCGGATACGCCGCAACTCCTTGTAGGCCGAGGAGCGGTTGAGGTGCAGCACGTAGGCCCTAACCGAATCAAGGATGGAGCCAAACTCCATGATCTTGGGGGGGGCGGGGCCGTCATCGCTGGCATACATGCCAAAGAGGTTGTTGGACTCCAAGGCGTAGTGCGAGCCGCCCCAAGATGACTCCAGCGCCCCCTGGGCCAGGATGAGGCTGGGCGGCAGGACATCGACCATGGCCACCAGATCCACGGCCCGCTCGGTCTTGTATTTTCTGGTCAACGAGAGGATGAACTTGGTCTTCTCGTGCCCCAGCCGCCGCTGCCAGTCCTTCCGGCCCGGGGCGAAGTTCATCTTAATGGCCCCGTCGCCAAGTTCGGCAAGGATGGACAGCAATTGCCGCCGCTCCTGCCGCACCTCGTCCAAGACCACCATCACCGTGGGCAACAGGACGTTGATAAACAACTTCTTGCGGTCCTCGCCGTCCAGGCCGCCGATCTTCTGCGGCATCCGCCCGGCGGCCACCATGGGCATCGCCATCTCCCGGGCCACCCCCTCGATCCTGGCCGTCTTCAACAACGCCAGCATCTCCTTGTTGATGAGCGGCGGCGAGACCTCCGTCCCCTCGCGGGAGACGGCCAGCAGGGGCGCGACCGAGGGCCCGGACTCAAACCCAGGGGTAAGACAAGCGGCTGGCCTGAGGCCAACCGTCGGCTCGAAGGTTGCGACCGACGGCCGCCAGTCCCCACCGGAGCCAAGGCGCAGCGCCAGGAGCATCAGGGCCATCAACGTCCCCTGCCCCACCAAGGACGACCAACGGCCCAGACCGGCAACGGCCCAGACCGCGCACCGATTTTTTATTACTTTGACCACCGTCATTAAGTTCCCCATTTCAGTATCGAACCTTGCCGGCCACTAAAGAAACCCTCAACTCGCCGGCAAGACCTCTTATTTTGGCGCGCCAGGCAGGGCTCGAACCTGCGACCTACGGCTTAGAAGGCCGTTGCTCTATCCTGCTGAGCTACTGGCGCGGAAGCGCCCACGGACGTTTATGGTTAATTCAGGTAAACTGAGGTTACGTTATACAGAACAGGTTGACCGATGTCAACCACCGGGGCAGGCAGCAGGGACGCGACAAGACGCACCCTTCCCCGCCAAGCGAGAGGGGTGACCGGCCTTGTCGCGTCCCGCGATTAAACGAGACGGGCTGGAAGATCAGGCGTGCAGAGTCAGTTTACGGCGTCGGCCAACTGACTGCCGGCCTTGAACTTCGCCACCTTCTTGGCGGCGATCTTGATCGACTTGCCGGTCTGGGGATTCCGGCCGGTACGGGCCGCCCGCTCGGAGACGGAGAAGGTGCCAAAGCCCACCAGGGTGACGGAGTTGCCCTGGGCCAGGCTGCCCTTGACCGCCTCCACGAAGCCCTCCAGCGCCTTCTCGGCGGCCACCTGTGACAAGCCCGCCGAGGTTGCCATTGCCTTAACTAATTCTGACTTGTTCATCGTTTTCTCCTTTCCCAAAAGATCGTTATGAAGCTGCCCCAATACCACGCCGTCTAAGGCTTCCCCCCGTGCGGCATAGTACTTCCTACCAGTATCCAAATGGCTTGTCAACTCTCAGACCAACAAAATCGCCGCCCGGCGCAAGTTATCGCCTCTCGGCCCTGGCCTCCACCTCGGTCCACACCGGCCCCTTGACCGTATCGACCACCGCGATTCCCTGGCGCACCAGTTCGTCACGCACCCCGTCCGCCCGGGCCCAGTCCTTGGCCAGCCGCGCCTGTTCCCGCTCGGCGATCAACCGGTCGATCTCCGGGGCCAGGGGGCACTCTTGCAGCCTGAGCACCTCGACGACCTCGTTTACCCGGCCCAGGGCCTCCAGGATATAGGTCTTCTGATCCCGGTCCAACTGGCCCTGACTCAAGACCGGATTCATCCGCTTCACGAAGTCGAACAGGGCCGCCAGGGCCCGGGAGATGTTCAAGTCGTCGTCCAAGGCGGCGAAGAAACCCTCCTCCATCTCGGTGACGTAGGTGGCCACCTGGGGATGCGGCAGGCCGAGCGGCAGACAGATCAGCTTGCGGGTGAACTCATCCAGCCGCTTTAGGTTCTTCTGGGCCGCGGTCAGACGTTTGGGCGAGAAATCGATCACCTTCCGGTAGTGGGTGGAGAGCAAAAAGAACCTGACCTCCCGGCCGGTGTAACCCTGTTGCAACAACTCCCGCAGGGTGACGGCGTTGCCCCGGTGCATCTTCTTGCCGTCCACCAGCACCATCTCGCTGTGCAGCCAGAAGCGGGAGAGGGGCTTACCGGTGATGGCGCAGGCGATGGCGTTTTCGTTCTCGTGGTGCGGGAAGATCAGGTTGCAGCCGCTGGTGTGGATGTCCATCGTCTCCCCCAGGTAGTGGAGGGTCATGGCGGCGCACTCCACATGCCAGCCGGGCCGGACGTTACCGAACTCGCTCTCGAAGAATATCCCCCGCTTCAACTCGGCTAGAGTCGAGCGCTTGAGCAGGGTGAAATCCTGAGGGTTGTCCTTGGCGTAGTCGTCGAGATCAACCGTCTTGCCCACCTGGATCTTGCTCAGATCGACCCGTGACAACTTGCCGTACTCGGGGAACTTGGAGATATCGAAGTACACCGAACCGTGCTTGGCGTAGGCGTAACCCTTCTTTATCAGTTGGGCGCTCAAATCGATCATGGCCTCGACATGCTCGGAGGCCTTGGGATAGCCGGTGGCGGGGCGCACCCCGAGCTGACCCATGTCCTCGTGGAAGGCGTCGATGTAGAAGCCGGTGAACTCGGAAAGCTCCTGGCCCTGAGCGATGGCGCCGTTGATGGTGTTGTCGTCCAGGTCGGTAAAGTTCATGAAGAACTTGACCTCCAGACCCCGGGCGGCCAGCACCCGCCGCACCAGATCGGCGAACACGAAACGCCGGCAGTGGCCAAGGTTGGCGTACTCGTAGGCGGTGGGTCCACAGGCGTAGAAGGTGGCCTCACCCTCCCGCTGGGGGGCGAAGACCTCCTTCTTGCGGGACCAGGTGTTGTAGAACCGCAAGGCCCGGGACGGCTTGGCCTCGGGCTCGGCGGCGGAGAACAGGGAGGTACTCAGGTATTTCTCCCCCCCGTCCGGGAAGATGACCACGATCACCCCCGCCTGGATCTGCCGGGCCCTGGTCAGGGCGGCGCACATGGCGGCCCCCGAGCTCATGCCCACCAACAGACCCTCCTTGCGGGCCAGGAGCCGGGCGGTGGCAAAGGCCTCCTCGTCCGGGACGTTGATGATCTGAAAGACCTTATTCTTGTCGAAAATCCCCGGGCAGTAGGACTCCTTCAGATTCTTCAGGCCCTGAATCTTGTGGTTCGAAAACGGCTCCATGGCCGTCACCCGCACCTCGGGATGGTGGTCGGCAAAGTACTGGCACAGACCCATCACCGTGCCGGTGGTGCCCAGGGTGGCGACCACGTCGGTCACCCTCCCCTCGGTCTGCCGCCAGATCTCCGGCCCGGTGTGGTGATAGTGGGCCCGCCAGTTGGCCTCGTTGTTAAACTGGTCGGTCAAAAAATAGCGGTCCGGGTGCTGCCGGGCCAGGGCGTAGGCCTGCTCGATGGCCCCGTCGGTACCCTTCTTGGCTGGGGTGAGCAGGATCTCGGCCCCGAAGGCGGTCATGATCTGGCGGCGTTCGACGCTCGCCGACTCGGGCATGATGAGCTGGCAGCGGTAGCCCTTGACCGCGCAGACCATGGCCAGTCCGATGCCGGTGTTGCCGCTGGTGGCCTCCAGCACCGTCTTGTCCGGGGTCAGCTCCCCGGACTGCTCCGCCGCCTCGATCATCGACAGGGCGATGCGCTCCTTGACCGAACCGGCGGGGTTGAAGGACTCCACCTTGGCGTAGATGGTCACCCCAGGATAGGGGTTGAGCCGCTGGATCGGAACGATGGGGGTGTTGCCGATATAGTCGAGGATGGTCTTCTTCATGGAAACTAAAAAAGGGCAAGCGTCCGCACACGAACGCCTGCCCCTGCTCTTAGTCGGAAATGAGCTAACTTAAGCCTCTTTGGCCTGCACCGAGATGGCGATCTTGTAGAGAATCGTCAGAATCAAGGCCCCGGCGGCCCAGACCGCCAGGCTGATGCCGATCTCGATCACCGTCGGGTAGTATTCGGTCACCCGGTCGAAGGGGTTGGGCACGAAGCCGCCCAGCACCATACCCACACCCTTGTCGATCCACAGGGAGAGGAAGAGCATGGCGCAGCTCAAGGCGAAGGTGCCCTCGTTGCGCTTGATCTGCGGGAAGAGCAGCATGGTGGTGGCGATCAGGCCGATGGTCAAAGAAAACCGCATCGGCAGCACCAGGTTGTTGTGGCCATCCAGGCCCCAGAACAGGTAGTCCAGGGTGTGCATGTGGCCGGGGATGCGGCTGTAGTAGGCGACGAAGAATTCCAACCCCAGGAAGAAGAAGTTGGCCAGGGCGGCGTAGGTGATGATGGTGCCGAGCTTCTGAAAGGCCTTATCCCCGGCGTCGAAATTGGCCACTCGCTTCAAGACCATGGCGATCAGCACCAGCAGGCTAGGCCCGGCGGCGAAGGCCGAGGCCAGGAAGCGGGGGGCGAGGATGGCGGTCAGCCAGAAGTGGCGGCCCGGCAGACCGCAGTACAGGAAGGCGGTAACGGTATGGATACTGAAGGCCCAGGGGATGGAGAGGTAGATAAAGGGCTTGACCCAGTGGGGATAGTGCACCCCCTTGTTGTGGGAGTTGAGGATCACCCAGCCGCAGATGGCGTTTAGAAACAGGTAGCCGTTCAAGACGATCATGTCCCAAAAGAGCATGGAGTGAGGGGTCGGGTGCAGGAGGACGTTCATGATCCGCATCGGCTGGCCGAGATCGGCGGTGATGAACATGATGCACATGGCCACCGCGGCGATGGCCATGAACTCACCCAGGATGGTGATCTTGCCAAAGGCCTTGAAGTCGTGGATGTAATAGGGCAGCACCAGCATCACGCCCCCGGCGGCCACCCCGACCATGAAGGTGAACTGGGCGATATAGATGCCCCACGACACGTCCCGGCTCATGCCGGTGGCGCCAAGACCGTAATTAAACTGATAGAGGTAGAACAGCCCGCCGATGGTGATCACCCCCAGCAGGAAGAAAATCCAGGCCCAATACTTGTTGCTTCCTACGAGCGCCTTCTCTAGCATATCGTCACCTTAAATGATGTAGAACACGGAAGGTTTTGTCCCGGCCGCCGAATTACGCTGGATGGTAAAGTTGGCGTTCAATACCTTGGCGATCTCGGAGTTGGGGTCGTTGATGTTGCCGAAGACCATGGCCTTGGTATCGCCGGTGGCCTCGACGCAGGCCGGCGGCTTGCCGACCGCCAGCCGTTCCGGGCAGAAGTTACACTTCTCGACCACGCCCCGCATCCGGGTGGGATAGTTGGGATTCAGGCCGTGCTTGAAGAACTTGTAGTTGCCGTTGGCGTACTGCTCCCGGGGATTGCGCCAGTTGAAGCTGCGGGCCCCGTACGGACAGGCGGCCATGCAGAAGCGGCAGCCGATGCAGCGGTGGAAGTCCATAATCACCACCCCCTTGTCGTTCTTGAAGGTCGCCTGGGTGGGGCAGGCCCGCACGCAGGGCGGGTTGGCGCAGTGATTACAGGTGAGTAGCACCGGCAGGTCGTTTAGCCCGGCGTTACGCTTGTACTGGCTGGCGTCCGGGAAGCTGTGCTCGTAGTCGTCAACCCATATCCACTTGATCTCATCCTTGGGGTTGCCGTAGTCCGGGACGTTGTGCTCGTAGTGGCAGGCATTGATGCACTTCTCGGCCAGACCCTTGTTGGCGGCGAACTTGGGGATGTCGATCACCATGCCGTACTGAAAGGCGGTCTCCGCCTCCTGGTGGCCGCCCTGCTCGGGGGCGCCATGCCCGGCCGCCGTCTCCCCCCCGCCAGCCCCCTCTTCCGAGGCCAAGGCGTTACCCTTGAGCAGCTGGGTGAAGGCTGACGAGGCCCCCAGGCCAGCGACAGCGGAGAGGCCGGCGATCTTTAGGAAATTTCTTCTCTTAACATCCATTAGTTTGCCTCCTTCTTCGGCTGGAAATGACAATCCCAACAAAAAGGATCAACCGAGGCGTAGGTGTGACACTCGTCACAGAATTTCTTCCGGTCCGGATGGCACTTCATGCAGCCCATCTGCAGGCTCTTGGCATAGGGCTTACCCTCGACATCGATCAGCTTCCGCTTCTCCTCCCGCACCACCTCGTTGCGCCAGTTGTCGAGCAACACCATGTGCGAGGTCCGCATGTAGGCGATGTCGGCGACGCATTTCTTGCTCAAGGTGGGCTTTTCCAGCTTGGGCACATGCTGGGCGTGCACCAGGTCGTACCACACAGGGAAGGTTACGATCGCGACAAAAATAGCCAGTCCGGTCAGTACTTTTCCTTTATCATACATTGGCATCACCCTTCCATCCCTTCAAGGGGCTCAAACCGCAGGCCCGATTCCCGTTCTTTCTCCCCATCCATAACCAGGGCGTTGCCCACCAGCTCCGACACCCCGCACACCTGGGTGCCTGGCACCCAGAAATCTACCAGGTTAGTCAGGGTGGCACGGTCGATGGCGCAGACGCAGGACAGGGTGTTGACATCGTGCTTGTCCTTGACAAACTGGACGGCGTTGGCCCGCGGCAGACCGGAGCGCATCCGGAGATCCATGATCTCGCCGGTGTTCAAACCGGTGCCGGAACCGCAGCAGAAGGTGGACTCGCGGATGGTGTTCTCCGGCATCTCGTAGAAGTTGTTGGCCACGTTCTTTATGACGTAGCGTGGCTCCTCCAGCAGACCCATGGCCCGGGCGGGGTTGCAGGAGTCGTGGAAGGTGACCCGGCGGTGGTTGTTGCGGCTGGGGTCGAGCTTCAGCTTGCCGTGCCGGATGAGGTCGGCGGTGAACTCGCTGATGTGTACCATCTTGGTGGAGGCGGCGTTTTCAAACACCGTGCCGGTGATCGGCGACTTGGGCACCTGCAGGAAGTCCGCCGGGCCGTTCATGGTGTCCATGTATTGGTGCAGCACCCGCCACATGTGGCCGCACTCGCCGCCCAGGATCCACTTGACCCCCAGGCGCTTGGCCTCGGCGTACATCTTGGCGTTTAGGCGCTTCATCAACTCGTTGTTGGTGAACAGGCCGAAGTTGCCGCCCTCGGAGGCGTAGGTGCTCAGGGTGTAATCCAGGCCGATGTGCTCGAACAGCAGCAGGTAGCCCATGAAGGTGTAGATGCCGGGATCGGCGAAGAGGTCGGCGGAGGGGGTGATGAACAGCACCTCGGCGCCCTTGCGGTTCCAGCTCGGGGTGATGCGGATACCGGTGATGGACTCGATGTCGTCACAGAGGTATTCGGCGTTCTCCTTCAAGGTGTGGGGCTGCAAGCCCATGTGGTTGCCGGTGCGGTTGGAGTTGGCCGCCGGCTCCAGGATCCAGTTGGTGTTGACCCCCACCAGGTGCAGCAGCTCGCGGGCGATCATGGTGATCTCGGCGGTGTCGATGCCGTAGGGGCAGAACACCGAGCAGCGACGACACTCGGTGCACTGGTAGTAGTACATGAACCACTCCTTCAGCACCCCGAAGGTCATCTCCCTGGCCCCGGCCAGTTTACCCAAAATCTTGCCCGCCTTGGTAAACTCGTTACGGTAGATGGAGCGCATCAGCTCGGCCCGCAGCACCGGCATGTTCTTGGGGTCGCCGGTGCCCAGGAAGAAGTGGCACTTGTCGGCGCAGGCCCCGCAGCGCACGCAGCAGTCCATGAAGATCTTCAGGGAACGAAACTTATCCAGCCGCTCCTTGAAGCCGTTGATGATGATCTCCTTCCAGTTTTCGGGCAGCTTCCAGTCATCGCTTTCGATGTTCCATACCCTGGGCTCCCCGAACTTGCCGGGCAGGGATTTGGAGTGGTACGCCACCATCTCCGGCTTGCCGGGGTAACAATAGTTCCCGGGTTTAAACACCGCGGGGATATCCCACCAGTCCTGGGTTGGAATCGCTCCCGTCATCAGGGACGGCTCCCGGGCGACACTCACACCTAGTTCGTCTGCTTTTTGATTTGCCATTGTCAATATCCTTACGTGCTGAAGTTTCCTTCTTGCTTCGGGCTTCCGTTATTCAGCGGCCGGGGTTTCTGCCGGCAACTCCTTATCCACCGGGATCCCGGCCTCGACCATGAACTCCCTAAACTCGTCCTCGTAGGAGGCATAGGAGTGCGGCTTGAGGTTCGGGTCGTTCCAGGGGTTGATGTGGCGCACCATGCGGCTGTTGTTGGCCAGATTCCGGGTCGGGCTCATGAATACCCCGCCCATATGCATCAGCTTGCTGAACGGAAAATAGACCAAGAGGGTGCAGACCAGGAAGAGGTGGACGTAGAAGACCGTGCCCAGATCGCCCACGATCACCGGCTTGAAGGTGGCCAGGCCCACCGCCAGCTGCTTGATGTTGACCACGTCCGCCCGAGTGAGGTAACGCATGGTCATCCCGCTCAAGGCGATGGCCAGGATCAGGAACAGGGGGAAATAGTCGGCGGGCAGGGAGATGTAGCGGACGTTGGTGAGCAGCAGCCGGCGCAGGAGAAGCAGGGTAATCGCCCCCACGATCACCAGGTCGGACTGGTAGAGATGGGGCAGGCCGATCTGCAAGAAGCCATCAAAGAACTCCAGGATCTTGACAAAGAAGGGAATGGGGTCGGCAAACAGCCGGATGTGCCTCAGCACGATCACCAGGAAGGCGTAATGAAAGAGCAGGCCAAACAACCACAGGTACTTGCTGGAGCCGTAACGCAGCTTGGGGCCGTCATAGACGTCGGCCTGGGTGTTGCGGAACAGGGAGCGGAACAAGAAGACCTCCAGGAACATCCTCACCGTCACCCCGAAGGAGGTGGAGGGGTTGTCGAAGCAGGCCTGTTCGATCCAGGGCAGGGAGTTGGCCTGGCCGCAGGTGGTGGGGATGCGGAACGGCACCGGCGACTTGGCCCAGCCCACCACCTTGTTGATAAAGCCGCCCAGAAAGATCAGGATGGCCAGGTAGGGGAAGACGATGCCAAACAGGGGCTCCATCCCAGCCCGGGAGCCGATGGTGGCGATGACGATCAGACCAAGGACGGCGACGAAGGGATACAGGATTTTCATTTACTACGACCTCGCTTCATGTTGAGTTGACCAACTAGCCGTTGTAGGAAAATAACGCCAACGAAAGCCTCACGACGACGGCACAAGAAGCCGTCCAGGCAAGTATGTACTGGTTATTTCTGAACGGCTCCTAACAGTCCCGGATAACTTTCAGCTCGACCCTCTCGGCCTGGCTGTCGCCGCCCAGTGCCGACGACGGGCAGCGCCCGGCGGCCAAGATGTGGTTGCCCTTCTTGTATTCGCTCAGTTTCACCTCGTGCAACAGCTCCCGGTCTTCCACATACAGGTCGAAGAGCTTCAAGGCCAGGCGGTCGATCTTGGCGGCCAACTCGGACCACTCTTGGCCGGCGGCCAGCAGGGTCTCCCAGCCCAGTTGCTCGACCAATACCGGTTTCAGCTGGAAGACAAAGCCCACCGCCTGCGAGGGGGTGAAGGTCTGCACCGAGCGCAGCTTGATGAACTGGGCCAGCTCCGCCGGCATCTCGCCCGCCGGGGCATCCCCCACCAGTTGCTCGTAGATCGCCGTAAGCCCGGTCTTGGCGGCAAATCCCAAGGGGTTGGCGAAACGGTCCTTCTGGCGCTTGAAGAAGCTGGCCCCGTCGGCGGAGTAGCTGGCCAGCACCGCCTCGATCCACCGCGCAACGATTTTCGACTTTTTCTCCGCCAGCTTGTCCTGAAAGCTCATATCGGTAGAACCACCTTCTTTTACTAATTAATTCACACCTTAACAAGATGCGGGTGAATCCTCATTCATCAAAGTGGGTTCAGGGTTATCATGTTTCTTTTAATTTTTCAACATAAAAAAAGGCTACCCGGCAATAACCCGCCGGGATAGCCGATTCACCGCCAGCGACGGGAGTCTTAAGCCTATCGCCAAGGTGCGGAACCCACCGGTCGTGAGATACGTGGCCGCCTCCTGGCCGCCCCCGCCGCTCACCGGGCAAAATGCCGCTTGCGATCCGCGCTTGACATATCCTTTTATCCGGATATAATGCTTGACATGCGAACCACCGTCCCCCTCTTCAAGGCCCTGGCCGACGAAACCCGGCTGCGCATCCTCGCCCTGCTCGGGCAAGGGGAGCTCTGCGTCTGCGACCTGACGGCGGCCCTGCAACTCCCCCAGTCAACCGCCTCCCGGCATTTGGCGGTGTTGAAAAACGCTGGCTGGGTGAGCGGCCGTCGGCAGGGGGTCTGGATGTATTACCGGCTGCTCGACACGGGCGCGGCAAGCCGTATCGCCATGCACAACGCCATCTTGGCCCACCTTGAGGAGTCCACGACGGCCAGGAGAGACCGGAAAGTTCTAAAAAACCATCTGGCGCAGAAGGCGCAACCCGGCTGCGGCGAAGCGGCGCTGGACAAGGCGGCGCCGGTCAGAAAGTACCGGAGGTGAACGATGAATACCACCAGCTCCAAGCGGCTATCCTTTCTCGACCGTTTTCTCACCCTGTGGATCTTCCTGGCCATGTTCACAGGCGTCACGACCGGCTGGCTCTACCCCGGCGTCCGCCAGCTGATCAACTCCTTTCAGGTCGGC
>JAJYJA010000115.1 GCA_021789795.1 Deltaproteobacteria bacterium
TGGCAGGAACGCCTCCCAGCCGGGTGGCCATCCTGCCCTTTGCGGCCCATTCCGACCACGACCTGAACTACCTGACCAGCGGCCTGCGCGACATGCTGGCCAGCCGCCTGGCCTCCCAGGCCGGGGTAGCGGTGGTGCCCAGGGAGAACGTCACCCAGGCCCTGGCCGGCAAGGCCAACCCCAGCGACCCCGCCGCCCTGCGGCTGTTAGGCGCCAACCTGCAAGCTGACTACATCCTGGCCGGCAGCCTGACCACCGCCGCCGGCAGCCTGTCCCTGGACGCCACCTTGACCAGTATCAAGGGCGACGCCCAGCCCCAGACCTTCTACGCCACCGCCCCCAGGGAGGAGGAGATCATCTCCGCCATCGACAACCTCTCCTGGCAGATAGCCGAGAAGGCCTTCGGCAAGACCAAGCCCGCCGCCAGCGGGGTGGCGCCCATTCCCGCCGCCGGGACTCAGCAGGCCGCCGATCCCTACCAGACCGCCCATCCCGACCGACTGTTAATGGGCAAGGAGGGGGGCTACTCCAACGTCCTCAGGCCCCTGGGCGTAGTTACCGGGGCCTTGGGCTTCACCAAGAGCCAAGACCTTGATTACGGCCTGGTGGCCATGGACGTTGGCGACGTGGATGGCGACGGCCAAGACGAATTCGTGCTCGCCTCGGCCTACGACGTCCGCATCTACCGCCGCACCGATGGCCGTTACCAAAAGATTGCCCAGATCCCCCTGGGGCATAGATACACGATTCACTGGATCAGCTTGGGCGACATCAACAAGAACGGCCGCCAGGAGATCTATGTCAGCGCCGCCGACTCCAGCGGCCCCAGCTCCACGGTGCTGGAATGGGATGGCAAGGGCTTCGCCCACCTAGCGGACAACCTGCCCTGGTACCTGCGGGTGATCGACATCCCGGGGCAGGGCAAGGTGCTGGCCGGCCAGCAGGCGGGGATCAACCAGTTGTTCGCCAAGGGGGTGTTTAAGGTGTCGCTGCAAGGCGACCGGGTCGTCAAGGGCGAGGCCCTGCAAACCGGGGGGACGAACCTGTTTGACTTCAGCTACGCCGACCTGGAGGGCAACGGCTCCCTGCTGGTGGTGGCGATCAGCCAGGACGACCGGCTGATGGTAATCCGGCCCTCCGGTAAGGTGTTGTGGACCAGCGACGACTATTTCGGCGGCACCACCCGCTTTGTGGGCGGCCAGCAGTACGGCGACCTATCCAAGATCGAAAACGACAGCAACGCCCGCATCTACATCCCGGCCCGGATCATCATCCGGGATGTCAACAACGATGGCCGGGCCGACGTCATCATCAACAAGAACCTGTCCTCCGCCTCCCGGATCCTCGCCCGGACGCGCAGCTACCCGAACGGCGAGATCCACGCCCTGACCTGGAACGGCATCTCCCTTACCGATCTGTGGCAGACCCGCAAGATCGACGGCTACATCTCCGATTATCAGATGGGGCCGGTGCAGGTGCTGCCGGCCAAGGACGGCAAACCCCAGCAGATCAAAACCGAGCTGAACGTGGGGGTGGTGCTAAACAGCAGCGGCTTTGACCTCTTCAAGTCCGACAGCGCGGTGCTGACCTTCCCTCTCCACTTGACCGGCGACGAGGGCAAGGCACCGACGGAATGACCGAGGAGGAAAAGCCGGTTGCCGCAGGCCACAACCGGCTTTGGCTCTATGTCCTAGTCGGGTGCGCGGTGCTGGGCTGGCTGGCCGTCGCCGCCCCCAGCCCCGAGTTTTTCCTGGTCAGCTCCGACGGCGGGCACCAGTTGACTGGCGGCACGCAGTTGCTAACCCTGGGCGAGCATCCCTATCTCGACTACTTCGAGACTTACGGGCCGTTGACCTTCTATGCCAGCGCCCTGGCCCAGTGGCTGACCGGCCTCCGGCCGGGGGGGGAGATCGCCTTAAACATCCTGGGCTGGGCCCTTGGCTACCTGCTCCTCTTCCGGCTCCTGCTCCTGATCTTCAATCGGGTCGGGCCCTCGCTGGCGGTTCTCGCCCTGGCCCTCCTCCTCTTGCCGCAGTTCTACAAGTACTACTGTGTCCTGCTGCCCTTTCTCTCCCTGACCGCGGCCCAGCTCTATCTGGCCCGCCCCGGCTGGAGGGCACTGGCGGGCCTGGCGGCCACGGTGGCGGTGGCCTGGCTGTTCCGCCACGATTTCGGGGTATACAACCTGCTCATGGCCTTGACGGCCGTGCTTTCAGATCCGGCTAAATCCTGGCGGAGTCGCGGGCGGGCCGGGCTGGGGCTGATTGGCCTCTCGGCGCTCTTCTGCCTGCCCTGGTTTCTGTTCCTGCTCGCCCACCAGGCCGGACGGCGCTATTTTGCCATGATCATCTTCGCCTCCACCGCCATGAGCCGGGGGCTGATGCTGCCCCACCCCCTGCTCAACTGGCAAGATCCCTGGCTGTCATGCTGCTATCTGGCCTTCTTTCTGCTGCCCGTCGGCGCCCTGTTTTTACTCTGGCGCCGCCGCCGGGCATATCCCTCCGCCTTGCTAAGACTTCAACTCGCGGGCGTAGTCCTGGCCTTGGCCTCGCTGGTGCAATCCTCGCACCGGGCGGACTTCTATCACCTGCTGGAGGGGATCCCCCCGGATTTTCTCTGCCTGGCGACCATCGGCCACCTCCTCCGCCCCGGCCCCAAGGCTGCGGAAGAATCGACCTCCCGCCGCTCCCCCTGGCGCGGCGGGGCGACCATCGGGCTCACCTTGACCCTGCTCATCCTGGCCTGGCAAAGCGCCCCCTACCCCTTGCTGGCCAGCCATTGGCCGCCGCAACTGGCCCGCAAGGCGTCGTATTACACCCTAACCAGACGGCCATATATCGACCGTCTGGTTAAAGAAGACCCAAAATTCTGGCCCGCCCGGCTGGTGCAGGCGATCCGGGATCGGCTGACCAGGCCTGGGGAGCGCATCGCCATCTATCCCTTCTTCATGAAGTTCAACTACTTCGCCGAACGTCCCTTTGCCGCGGGTCTGATGCTGCTGGCGCCGGGCTACTTCGACTCGGAGGGGTATCTACAGGAGGCGATCACTAAGCTTCGGCGGCAGAAGGTGCGCTACGTGCTCTGGGACGAGGCCTTCCGTTTTGACGGCCTGCCGGCCAGAAATCCGATGCGCAGCTCGGCCTTGCTGCATGCGGCCGTGGTCAACGACTACCAGAACCTCGGCCAACTCTACGGCTTTACGGTCTACAGACGCAAAGAGTAAGGGGAGGGGATCAGACCGACCCGCCTCCCAGCACCTGGTAGAGGGTGGTCAGGTTGAGGAGCCGGGCCAGGCGGACGTTGATCAGATTCTGCTGGGCGGCGTAGAGGGCGCGCTGGGAAACCAGGACGCTTAGGTAGCTATCCACCCCCTTGCCGTAGCGGGCCTGGGAAAGCTGGTAGCTCTTGGCGCTGGCCTCGGCGAGCGACTGCTGGGCCGCGAGCTGCTCGTCGATGGTGCCGCGCTGGGCCAAGGTGTCGGCCACCTCCCGGAAGGCGGTCTGGATCGCCTTCTCGTACTGAGCTACCGCCAGCTTCTTATCCGCCTCCGAGACCTCGAGCCCGGCCCGATTGGCCCCGGCGTCGAAGATGGGCAGGGAGAGCTTGGGCGCAAAACTCCAGGCAAAGGAGTCGGAACTAAAGAGGCCAGACAGGTTGGTGCTGCCCAAACCGGCGGCGGAGACCAGGGTGATGCGGGGGAAGAAGGCGGCCCGGGCGGCACCGATATTGGCGTTGGCCCCTTTAAGCAACTCCTCGGCCTGCAGGATGTCGGGCCGGCGGAGCAGCACCTCGGACGGCAAACCGGGAGACAGTTCCTTGAGGGCGGTCAGGGCCTCGGCGAGCGAGGCGGGGAGGAGTTCCGCCGGCACCTTGGTCCCGGCCACCAGGTTCAAGGCGTTTTCGTCCTGGGCCGTCAGGGTGGTGTAACGGGCGATGTCCAGACGGGCCGCGTCCACGCTGGTCTGGGCCTGCTCAAGATCGAGGTCGCTGGCGATCCCGGCCTGGCAGCGGCTCGCAATCAGCTTGAAGGCGGCTTGCTGGTTACTTAAGGTCTCCTGGGCCAGTCGTAGCCGCTCCCGATCGGCGGCCAGGTTGAGATAGGCGTAGGCGACCTGGGAAACCAGACTCAACTGAGCCGCCCGCCTAGCCTCGACGGTGGCCAGGTACTGATCCAGGGCCTGAGCCTTCAAACTCCGCACCCGGCCAAAAAAATCCAACTCATAGGAGCTGATCCCCACCCCCACGGTGTCCTGCTGGATGGTCGCCGGCTGATGGGAGCTTTCAAAATCCGCCGGCACCCGCTGGATATTGCCCGCCGCGCTGGCATCCACCTTGGGCAGGAGGTCGGAACGCTGGATCTGGTAGAGCGCCCGCGACTTTTCGATGTTGATGGCCGCCATCCTGAGGTCGCGGTTGTTGTCTAAGGCCAGGGAGATCAACTGGCGCAGCCTGGGATCGGCAAAGAACTCCTGCCAGCGGATGTCGGCCACCGCCGGGCCAGAATGACCTGCCGTTGCCTTGTAGGCCGGGCCGCTGGGCCAGTTGTCGGCCACCGGCAGGCCGGGCTTGACGTATTTGGGCATCAGGGTGGCGCAACCGCCAAGCCCCCAGAGCGCCCCCAGGGAGAGGGCCAGCCCGGCCAGCGCGCGCTTAGTGGGTATCATCTTGAGTTTACCTCCGGTTCATGGGCCAGGGTGTCCGGCGTCACAGGGGGCCCCGCCTGGCGCCCCTTCCCGAACAGGCGGGAGATCAGCACGAAAAAGAAGGGGATGAAGATCAGGTCGATAAAGGTGGCGGAGAGCAGCCCGCCGGTGACCGCGGTGCCGATGGCGTTCTGGGCCCCTGCCCCGGCGCCGTTTGTCAGGGCCAGGGGCAGGGTGCCGAAGAAGAAGGCCATCGAGGTCATGATCACCGGCCGCAGCCGGATCTTGACCGCCGCCAGGGTGGCCTCGACCAGCTCGTGGCCCTGCCGCAACTGCTCCTTGATGAACTGAATAATCAGGATGGCGTTCTTGGTGGAAAGCCCCACGGTGGTCAGCAGGCCGATCTGAAGATAGATGTCGTTGGGCAGCCCCCGCATGGTCACGGCGCTCACCGCCCCCACCAGGCCCAGGGGCAGCATCAGCAGGTTGACGAAGGGGATGGTCCAGCTCTCGTAAAGGGCCGCCACGCTTAGAAACACCACCAAGAGCGAGATGGCGTAGAGGGCGGGCGCCTGCTTGCCGGCGTTCTTCTCCTCGTAGGAGAGGCCGGTCCACTCGTAGCCGATCCCGGTCGGCAGCTTGGCGGCCAGCCTCTCCATCTCGGTCATCGCCTCGCCGGTGCTCACCCCGGGGGCGGCCTGACCCATGATCTCCACCGACGGGATACCGTTGTAACGCTCAAGCTTGGGCGAGCCGTACTGCCAACGGGCGCTGGAGAAGGCCGAAAACGGCACCATCTTCCCGGTCTTGTTGCGGACGTACCAGCGGTTGATGTCCTCGGGCAGCATCCGGTATTTGGCCTCCGACTGGAGATAGACCTTCTTCACCCGGCCGTTTTGAATAAAATCGTTGACGTAGGAACTGCCCCAGGCGGTGGAGAGGGTGCTGTTGATGTCGTCCAGGGATAAGCCCTGGCTGCCGGCCCGCACGTCGTCGATGTCGAGCTTGAACTGGGGCGAGTCGTCCTGGCCGTTGGGCCGCACCGCCACCAGTTTGTGATCCTGCATCGCCAGGCCCAAAAGCTGGTTTCTGGCCGCCATCAGCTGCTCGTGGCCCAGGCCGCCCCGATCCTGAAGCTGCATGTCAAAGCCGTTCGCCACCCCCAGCTCCAACACCGCCGGCGGCGCGAAGGCGAAGGCCAGGCCGTCGCGGAACTTGGAGAAGGCCATCATCGCCCGTCTGGCGATGGCCGGGGCCTTCATCGCCGCGCCGTTGCGCAGCTTCCAGTCCTTGAGCCTCACCCAGGCCAGACCCATGTTCTGGCCCCGGCCCGCGAAGCTGAATCCGGCCACGGTAATAATCCCCTCCACCGTCTTGGCCTCGTCCTTCAGAAAGTGCCCCTGCACCTGGCGCAGCACCTCGAGGGTGCGCGCCTGGGTGGCGCCGGCGGGCAACTGCACCTGGCAGATCAAGAAGCCCTGATCCTCCTCGGGCAGAAAGGCGGTGGGCAGCCGAAGGGCCAAATGCACCATGACGGCGACCACGGCCCCGTACACCACCAGATAGCGCAGCGGCTTGCCAAAGGAGCGGCCCACGATCCCCTCGTATTTACCCCGGCAGTAATCAAAGGCCCGGTTGAAGCGGCCAAAGAACCAGCCCAACAAACCGCCCTCGCCGAAATGGTGCCCCTTCTCGATTGGCTTTAAGATGGTGGCGCACAGGGCCGGGGTCAGGATCATGGCGGTAAAGACCGACAGGATCATGGCCGAGATGATGGTGACGGAGAACTGGCGGTAGATCACCCCGGTGGAGCCGCCGAAGAAGGCCATGGGCAAAAAGACCGCCGACAATACGGTGGCGATGCCCCACAGGGCGCTGGTGATCTGGCCCATCGACTTCAAGGTGGCGTCGCGGGGGGAGAGGCCCTCCTCGGACATGATCCGCTCCACGTTCTCGACCACCACGATGGCGTCGTCAACCAGCAGCCCGATGACGATCACCAGGGCGAACATGGTCAGGGTGTTGATGGAGAAGCCGCTGGCCGCCAGCACCCCGAAGGTGCCCAGGAGCACCACCGGCACCGCGATGGTGGGGATCAGGGTGGCGCGGAAGTTCTGGAGGAAGAGGAACATGATGATAAAGACCAGGAAGACCGCCTCCACCAGGGTGCGCACCACCTCCTCGATGGAGATCTTGACAAAGGGGGTGGTGTCGTAGGGATAGACCACCTTCATGCCGGGCGGGAAGTACTTGGACAACTCGTCCAGCTTGGCCTTGACCCGTTTGCCGGTCTCTAAAGCGTTGGCCCCGGCGGCCAGCCGGATGGCCATGCCGCCCATGGGCTTGCCGTTGTAGAACGACTGGATGTCGTAGTTTTCGGTGCCGATGTTGATGGTGGCCACGTCCTTAAGCTTGACGGTCGAGCCGTCGGGGTTGGTGCGCAGGACGATGGCCCCGAACTCCTCCGGGGTCTTGAGCAGGGTGCGGGCGGTGATGGCGGCGTTGAGCTGCTGCCCCGGCAGCGAGGGTGTGCCGCCCAGCTGGCCCGCCGAGACCTGGGCGTTCTGGGCCTGAATCGCCGCGGTCACCTCGGCGACGGTGAGGTGGTAGTTGTTTAGTTTCGCCGGGTTCAACCAGATCCGCATGGCGTTCTGGGTACCGAACAGCATCACCTCGCCCACCCCGTCCAGGCGGCTGATGATGTCCTGGAGATTGGAGACCATGTAGTCGGTGAGCGAGTTGCGGTCCATGGAGCCGTCTTCCGACACCAGCCCCGCGATCATCAGGAAGTTACGGGTGGACTTGACCACCTGGATCCCCTGTCTCTGCACCAGTTGGGGCAGGAGGGGGATGGCGAGCTGGAGCTTGTTTTGCACCTGAACCTGGGCGATATTGGGGTCGGTGCCGGCGGAAAAGGTCAGGGTGATGGACACCGCCCCGGTGGAGTCACTGGTCGAGGCCATGTAGATCAGGTTGTCGATGCCGTTTAGCTTCTGCTCGATGACCTGGGTGACCGTATCCTGCACCGTCTGGGCCGAGGCCCCCGGATACATGGCGTTGATGGCGATCTGAGGCGG
>JAJYJA010000116.1 GCA_021789795.1 Deltaproteobacteria bacterium
ACCCCGGCCACCACGCCGCCCAGGTCCTTCAGCATCCCCTGAAGGCTGCCCGGGCCGCCGCCACAACTCTGATTGAGGCAGTAGCAGCCCGCCAGGGTGTCCATGGTGGTCAGGCCCAACGTGGCCCGGCCATTGTTGCCCGCCTGCCAGAGGTAGGCCTGGCAGTGGTTCCAGGTGCCGGCGTCGCAGGCGATCACCCCATTGGCGCAGATACCGGACACGGCAAAGGGTGGCTGGTAGGTGTACTCCCTGACCCCGTCGAAATCCAAATCCTGGCAGATCCGTACCGGGTTGAGGTCGCCGGTGCCTAACCTGGCGATGGATACCGAAAGAAAGGCGGCGGACGAGGGGTTGCTGATCTTAACGGAGGCCGACTTTTCACCGTCGACGGTCGAGAGTTGGGAGGTGCTGTCGGTGAGCGGCAAGGAGGCGTGCTGACGGATGCCGTCACTTGAGCCGAACTGCTGGAGCACGGCCTTGGCGGCGTCCCGGGCCATCGTTACCGGATCGCCAGCCGCCCAGACGAAGTTGGCGTGCGGCAGCAGGCTAAGGCCGATGAGCGCGCACCATCTCGCGGATGGCTTGATCATAGTCCTTGCCGTCCTTGGCCAGTTTTTCTATGGCGGCAATCTCGCGGGGATTCGAGGTGTAGAGGTAATAGGTGTAGGGATCGACCACCAGCCGCAACACCCCGTTGCCGAACGGGGTGTCGAAGAAGAGTTCGGAATACTGCGGGGGCTTGGACTTGACGCTCTTTAACAGCTCGGTGGTGAAGGCGTCGTAATCGATCAACCCCTCCTGCTGGGCAGCACTGAAATCCTGGGACTCCAGCAGGATCTTGAAGGCGGAGTTGGACTTGATCACCTCGCCCACCGGCCCGAAGCTCTTGAGGTCGAAGAGCGATTGGGTGATGACCATGAACGAGCCCTGGTATTTCCGCGCCCGGCGGTAGCCCTCGCTGATCACCGGGGCCAGCATGGCCGCCTCGCCCATGAACTGCCAGGCCTCGTCGAAGATGAAGAGCCGGGGCCGGGAGCGGTCGGAAAGGTAGAGATCCTGGGTCACGGCGTTGATCACGAGTAGCGTCACCACCCGGTAGAGCTCGGGCTGGATCTTCAGGTGCTCGAGCTCCAAGACGACAAACTCGTCCTGGCGAATATCGAAGGTCGAAGGGCCGGTGAAGAACTTGGCATGCGCCCCCTGGCTGGTGAACTCGCGGATATTGAAGGCCAGCTTGCTTGCCGCCTCGGTGAGGTGACGGTTGCCGCCGATCTCGGCGAGCCCCGAGTCCGGCACCTTGGGAAAGAGGGATAAGAAGCGGTAGACCGTATCGGCGTCGGCGTCATTACCCTCCTGCTGCCAGGCCCAGCGCACCGCGTTCCGGATCAGGTTCATCTCGGTATCGTCCGGCTGGCTGTCGCTGGAGTTGGAGTAGGCCATCTGGGCGAAGACGGCGGCCACGCTCTTCAGCTCCTCGTCCGGGTCTTCGATATGGGTGAAGGGGTTCAGGCAGATCGGCATCCCCGGCTGGAAATCGAGATAGCGCGCCCCGAGCATGGTGGTCATCTTGCGGTAGCTGCCGCCGATATCGACGATGCGGATCAAGGCGCCGCTGGCGTAGTAGTTGAACGAGATGGAGTTTACCAGAAAGCTCTTGCCGCTGCCGGAACTGGCACTGCAAAAGACATTCTGGTTGATGGCCCCGGCGTCGAAGAAGTCGATCCCGGCCAGTTGCCCCTTGCGGCCCAGGAAGAGGAGCCTCGGCAGCCCGGCGCCGGCGAAATCGGCCTGCACCGGCAGGATGGCGGTCACCGTCGGCACCGGGGCGATGAAGTCGCGGTTGATGTTCTGCAGGGTCTTGCCCTCGGTGTAGAGTCCGAAAGGCAGCGCCGCCAGGAACAGGATCTTCAGGATACCCCAGTCCTGCTGCATGGTGTAGCCGTTGCTCTCCCACATCCGTCTTGCCCGGGCCATGGAGTCCAGGGCCTGGTCCTTGTCCGTACTCCAGGTCCAGAGGATGGGCATGACCTTGACGAATTGGGTGCCCTTGTCCAATTCGTCGGCGGCGTTCAGGTACTCCTCCTGCTTGCGCCGGAGTGAGGGTGAAAAGGAGCCCACCGCCTCCTGCTGCAAGACCAGGTTGCACTTGGCGTGCAGGGTGCTGGCCAGGGGCTCGAAGATGACGTTGACCGCGTAGAGGAAGCCGGTCTTGATCTGGTCGGCATCGGAGATCAGGCCCCAGATACCGCCGAACAGGGAGTTGCTCTGCAAGGGATCGACCTGCTTGGGGAACATCTTGGGCGTGGTGCAGCAGAAATACTTGTCGCCCACCAGCAGGCAATCGCCCTGGTCGCGGATCACGGTGTCGCTGGTGAGGATCTGCTTGCGGATCGGCAGGGTGTCGTCATATTGACCGACGTTGCGGTCTGGGTAGTCCTCGGGGTAACGGTTCAAAAAGCGGCGGCACCATTCCAGGAGCTGCTCCGGCCCCATGAGGCGCGGGTAGAGATGGACGGCGGCCAGGGTCTCGCCGATCTGGCGCTTGATCTCCTTCAAAAGCCCACCCTGGGCGTCCCGGCTCTTCCGGGGCAGCTTCACGGTCACGAGCAGCCGGAAGTTGCGGATGGGGATACCGGCGCTCTCCTCCACCCCGGAGGCCCCTTGCCGGACAAAAGCACTGACCGCATCCAGGTTGGCCTGGACCAAGGGATGAGTCCGGGTGCGGGAACGACGGAAGAGATCGAGGATCGGCTCGACGTGGGGATCGGCGTGGAAGATGAACTGCAAGACCGAGTCGTCGGGCAGACCAGCCCGGAACAGGCCTTCCAGGGTCTTCAGGGTCTTGGCCCCGGCAAAGGAGAGCGGGGTGCACTCCCAGGCCAGGCCCACGGTGTTGTCCTGATTGAGGTAGGTCTCCGTCTCCGGGTCGTAGGCCACGTAGTTCAGGTAATTCGAGAAGGAGTCGCGCCGCACCATCTTGCGGAGGTCGGAGAACTTCAGCCCCCCTTCGGGGCCGAAGACGAGCCGGTCGAGAAAGGCGAGCATCGCTTATTCGAGCCCCTCGTCCACGCCGGTGAGCACCCAGTTGGCCGGTTCCACCTGGAGGTAGGCGTAGCGGGCCATGAACAGGTCACCACTACCCTTGTAGGGCAGGATAAGCACCCGCAGGACGCGAGGCGGGGCGATCATCGGCGTTTGCGGCGCACGCAGCAGGTCCGAAAGCCGCGAGAGCCGGGCCGCCTCGGCGCTTTCTTCCGCCGTGGATGGCTTGCCAGGTGTGCCTCGACCAAAGCCGATGGCCTCCTCATAGGCGGTCTTGGTATCGACGCACTGGCCGCTGTCCTCCGGGGCCTGGCAGCGGAAATTTTCGTTGTAGGGATTGAGCGCCGCGCCGCAACCGGCGAGAAGCAGCGGGAGCAACAGAAGCGCTCCTTGGCGAGGAACGCGGGGAAAGAGTGTCATAACTGAATCCTCCAGCCACAGGTTGGTTGCAATGCGTCAAGCGAATATTACTCTTACGTTCAATTGACATATTGAAATAATTTCTATATCATTAGCAATGACGACCAAAGAGCGGTTTAGGAACAAATTTACCATCCAACTGCGAGAACGCGACCATGGCCCGGCCCATGTCCACCTCGCCGGGGCCGGACATGATGTGACAATCGACCTCTTGACCATGAAATCGGATGGCGAATGGCCTCAAGGGTTGAAGGTGGAGGTAATGGCCTGGATCGCTACGCACCGTGACGAACTGATGGAGGAATGGAAAAAATGGCACGAATGACCCGCCCGCGAATCAAGGAGATTAAGCCGTTACCGGACTCTCTGTTGCGGATTACGTTCGCCAACGAGAGCGTTTATACCGTGGACTTCAAGCCGTTCTTCGACGAGGCTCCCGGGCTTGCCCCTCTGCGTGATCAGAAATCCTTTTCCAAGGCCGTTGCCGACGAATGGGGATGGACTGTTGAATGGCCGGGACTCGACATTCAAATCGGGGCCGACACCCTCTGGCTTGACGCTCAAGCCCAAAACGCCACCGACGAGAACACCCGTATCTTTTGCCAGTGGCGGGCGCGATATGGTCTGTCGCTTGCTGATGCCGCCAAGGCACTCGGCATGACGACCCGCACCATGAGTGCCTACGGGTCAGGCAAACACCCCGTCCCTCGCTATATCGCCCTCGCTTGCAAAGGCTGGGATTGCGAGCATCGGGGACATGGACATCACCATTGAGCCTGTTTTTTTCACGCTGTTCACAACGCCTCGTTGCCAAAATTCTTGATCGCCAGTTCCTTTCCTTCTGAAACGACCACGGTCACCTTCTTCGCCGCCCCGACCTCGATGACCGGAGTTGCCTGCTTGGCCAGATCCAGATAGAGATCGTGCAGGGTCTTCGACCCTTCGGCAAGCCCGCCGCCGGCGGCGGATTTGGTCAACTGATCGGCATTGACCACGCTGGTGGAGCCGAGCGCCGTGGTCGATTGGGTGATGGTCGAGGCCTGCAAGGCGTTGCCCGCCCCACCGAAGATCCCGGCCACCACCGCCCTGGCCGTGGCCGCCCCCATCTTCGAGACCACCCGGCCCGAAAGCCCCACCTTGCTGTCGCTGTCGGTCACGAAACCCTTGACCGTGGCGTCGATCACCGCCTGGCCCTTGCGGCCGATGCAGGAGAGCGACACCAGCCGCACGTCGGCCCGCTCCTTGTTCAACTTGCCCACCGCCTCGGCAATGATGAAGCAGCCGCGCAGGTTGGCCTTCACGTCATTGGGCAGCACCGCCGGGGCCTGGATGCGAAGCAAGAGGGGCTCCGGGTTGTTCTTGCCCTCGCCCGAGGTAGAAGCGTCGAACCCGGTCAGCAGCATCGCCTCCATGAAAGAGGGGGGCAGATAGACCGTCCTCTCCGCTTTTTTTTTATCCGCCGGCTCCTTGGCGGCAGACGGGGTGGGGTTTTGGCTGGAGAGGATACCAATGCCGCCGATGATCTTCTCCTCCTCCTTGGGCGGTGGCGGCGTATGCACCGGCGGCGGGGCCGGATACCGTGGGGGCATGACGCTGCCATACGGCGGAACCGTCGTAGCACTATGGGCCACCTGATCGGCGCTGGGGATCTCCGGCAGTTGGGACTTGGGTGCGACGGGCGGCGGCGGCACGATGGCCCGTGACCGATTCTCTTCCGACTTGGTTAGCTTGGCTATCTGGGCCTGCATGGCCTCGATCTCCTTGCGCTGCTCGCGCAGCATGGTCTTCTGGATCAGGTCTGGCTCCAGGGAGATCTCCCGCGTCTTCTCCTGATTGCGTGCCCGTTCGGCCACCGGGCTCCGACTCACCTTGTAGCCCACCACCACGATGAACAAGGCCCCGGCCCCGACCAGGGACCAGACACAGAGGTTTTTCTGGAACGGGGTCAAGCGGCTGAAGCGGTCTTTGATGCTCACAAATCGCCTCCCCGCTGCTCGACGATAAAGACCCGCGACGACTGCCCCGCTTCGAGCCCTTGATTTTCAACCACCACCGCCACGATCCGTTTCCCCATGCCGGGACGAAGAAAATCCCGCTCCGTAAGTCGGACGGCCTTGCCGCCGGCTGGCCGCGCCACGTATTCCTTGAGCCTCAGTCCCGCCCCTTCGACCTCAATCGTCTTGATCAGCCGCACCGTCAGGTCGGCGGAGACGGCGACCTCGGCATCCTCCTTCGTCACCCGGTAACTCTCCGGATACTCGCCGAGATAGGCCTCGCGGATCAGTTGCAGCACCTTTTTTTCGAACGGCAGGGCTTGATAGCGCTCGGCGTTTTGCTTCAGGTCGGCGGTTGGCGGGGCCGCAAGCCGCACGGTCACCGAAGGGATGCGTTTCGGGGTGGCGATCAGCGAGTAGATCGCTCCCCCGCAGTTCAAGAACAACTCGCTGGGGGTGGTCGAATACTGCTTGCCCGCGCCGGCTTCCACCAGGATGCCGAACTTGACGAAGGCGTTGTTGCCGGAGAAGTGCCCCTCGATCCCCTTTTCCTTGGAGAAGATGAGGTCGCTGATCGGGCCGGGGCAGACGATGCGGTTGACATCGGTGGACGAGAGCTCGATGGCCGTGGTCACCTCGGCGGGAATCGGGCCGGGTGGTGGCTCGGCCCCGACCGGCGCCGCCATCATCAACAAGGTCAGCACCCATAGCTGCGGGCTCTTGTCTTTCATTGCCTGCCCCCGGTTCGCCTCGATGTGTTTTCGGTAAAGGAGGTGAGGAAGAAGCGGCCATCCTCGATCCGGTAACGGATCTCAAAGGTCTTGGACCTTGCCTCGATCAGCTTGTCCTCGGTGAATTGCCGTTGATCACCACTCAGCTCCAAACGCTGCCCGGCCTGATCCAGCTTCAGGTCGCGCAGGTAGAAGACGGCACTCACCTGACTCTCCTCGACCCGGCCGGCCAGGGCATACCAGGCCTTGGCCGCGTCCGGGTAGGCCTCGGGCGCGTAGAAGGCCAGCAGCTCGTCGAATTGGCTTCTGGCCGTGGCCGGGGAATAGGTGGCGGCGAGGCTCGCCAGGCGCCGGGCGAGATCCCGGATGTACTGGTCGGAGGGCTTGCCGTCCACGAACTCTATGGTGCCGGTCAGCTTGGGTGGGATGAGGATCACCCGCTGGTTTCTGACCGCCCGGCTAACCATGAACGAGTTTACCCCCACAGCCAGGGCCAGGACGACGATCACGAATTTCAGCAAACGGTTCTCGGTGAACAGGTTGCTGGTCTGTTGCAGGAAGACCTTGGTCTGCATGGCTATTCGCTGAACTCCTTCTCGAAGTAGCCAGGGTAGTTGCGCATCCGGATAAGTCCCGCCATGTAGAGCAGATGGCAGAGGAAACCACGCGGCCGGCGTCGCTTGATCCGGCTGTAGGCGTATGGCCCGACGATCAGAAGCATCCAGAAGACGGTGCCGTACATCAGGGCCAGCACCAGGAAGAACAGGAACAGGGCCAGTTCGTCGCTCTCGTACCAAAGGATCTGGAACGGGGCCGAGAGGTACTGAGGGAAGGCCTTATTGACGTCGTCGGACATGGAGAAGCGCTCAGTTGATCAAGGCGCCCAGCGAAGAGACGACGCTATCGGCCTTCAGGAGGAAGGCGCCGCCCAGGACGGTGGCGGCGGCCGGCAAGAGCATCTGACGGATGGCCATGACCGCGGCCGCCACCATGGCCCCGACCCCGGCGGCAAATCCGATGGGGCCTTTAAGGATTTGGTTGACGCCGATGTCGTAAATGTCGTAGGCAAAGGTGCCTGCCGTCGGCGCGGTGAAGGCCTCCGCCACCTTGGGCGCGGCCACCACGCAGGCGGCACCGAACATCGCTAAGGCAGTGATGGCCCTGGCATGTTTGAAACCGAAGGGAAACAATGACTCCAGTCTCTTCCGGGGATTGGTGATGAGGGTCTGCATCTCGGGCTCCTTTCAGGGTTGATTGGTTCCGGCCGCCACCGGGCCGACATGTTGACGTAGCAATAGGTTATCGATCTGCTCGGGATTGAA
>JAJYJA010000117.1 GCA_021789795.1 Deltaproteobacteria bacterium
GATGGATATCGATTACTTCAAGAAGATCAACGACACCTACGGCCATCAGGGGGGGGATGCGGTGCTGGTGGCGGTGGGCAAGACCCTGCGGGAGAACTCCCGCGACTACGACACCCCGGCCCGTTACGGAGGCGAGGAGTTCATCTTCATCCTGCCCGAGACCCCCCTGGCACACGCCGTCTCCATCGCCGAGCGGATCCGGCTGGCGATCAAGGGGCTGGCCATCCCCTTCGAGGATACGGAGATTCGCTGCACCATGAGTCTGGGGGTGGCGGAATTTGATCTTTACCAGGTGAACAGCACCGATCAAATCATCAAGAACGCCGATCAGGCCCTTTATAACGCCAAGCAAGGGGGCCGCGATCAGGTGGTGGCCTTCAGGAAGGCCGAGGGTTAAACGGGAGAGGGATATGGAGCTTGCGCAACCGATACTGCTGGGCCTGTTGCAGGGGGCGACCGAGTTCCTGCCGGTCTCCAGCTCCGGCCATCTGGTGCTGGCTGAGACCTTTTTCAAGATCAAGGAGGCGGGTCTGGCCTTTGACGTGGCCCTGCACCTGGGCACCTTGGTGGCGGTGGTCATTTATTTCCAGGCTGAGCTGCTGGCCATGGCCAGGGCGGTGGCCAGGCCCGGCGATTTGGCGCCCGAGGCGCGGGACAACCGGCGTCTGACCCTGTTGCTGCTGGTAGCCACCATCCCCGGCGGGCTGCTCGGCAAGCTGTTCGCCGACCGGATCGAGGCGGCCCTGCGCCAGCCGCTCTTGGTGGCGGCGGCCCTGGCCGGCACCGGCCTGATTCTGCTCTGGGCCGAGGGCGTTGGCCGCCGTTGCCGCGACTTTAAGCAGATCGGCATGCTCGACGCCGTGGTTCTGGGGCTGGCTCAGGCCTTCGCCTTGGTGCCCGGGGTGTCCAGGAGCGGGGCCACCATGACCGTGGGGCTATTCCGAGGCCTCGACCGGACGGCGGCGGCCCGGTTTTCGTTTCTGATGTCGGTGCCGATCATTGCCGGGGCCGGGGCCTTGCACCTGATCAAGATCTTCAGGCACGGGCTGATGCCTGGCCAGGGCAGCTTCTTCGCCATCGGCTTTGTGGCCTCCGCCCTCTCCGGTTATCTGTTCATCGCCTTTATCATGCGTTATATTCAGACCCGGTCGTTCGCCATCTTCGCCTACTACCGTTTCGCGGTGGCGGCCTTGGTCTTGGGTTGGATATGGTTGCGCTGACCTGAAACCAGCGCCGACCGGGCTTGTGGTAGTGACAAAACGAGGAAACAGATGCTTATCGCCAGGAATTTGCCAGAGGCGGCGGCCAAGATCCTAAGAGGGCTGCGCAAGGACTATCAGGTCGCCTTCGAGCCCTTCCGGGCGCGGGGGATCGAGATCAACCTCCTGAAGATTCAGGACCTCGAATGCGTGCTCAAGGGCCGCGACCCGTTTAAGAACGTCTCCGAGTTCCCCTTCTGGGTCAAGCTCTGGGAGGCGGCCCTGGTCTTGGCCGACGTGGCGGCCACCCTGCCCCTGGAGTCCGGGCCGCGATTGCTGGAGTTGGGCGCCGGCCTGGGGGCGCCGGGCCTGGTGGCGGCGGCCAGGGGGTTTGAGGTCACCTTGAGCGACTACGAGGAGCGGGTGCTGAATTTTCAGCGGGTCAGCGCCGCGGCCAGCAACCTCAAGGTGGACTGCCGTTTTCTCGACTGGCAGAGGCCGCCGGTACTTACGCCCTTTAATACCATCATCGGCGCCGAGATCCTCTTCCGTGACGACCTGCTGCCGCCGCTCCTGGCCCTGTTCGACCGGCTGCTCGCCCCCGGCGGGGCCATTTACCTGTGCCACGATTTGCGGCGCAAGACTCTGTACCGGTTTTTGGATCTGGCCCAGGCGGACTACACGATCAAGGCCCGGAAGATCGAGTTGAGCTCGGGGGAGGAGAAGAACGAGGTGCTGCTGAACTGCCTGACGAGGAAAGAGGCGGGATCCCGGGCGTCGCGTCCGCTCGACTCTTGACGAGACCCCCATGCCGATTTACGAGTACGAGCACCAGACCGACGGCCCCTGCCCTAAGGGGCGGCGTTTCGAGCTTAGCCAGGCCCTCTATAGCGCCCCGTTTACCGTCTGCCCCGAGTGCGGCCAGCCGGTAAAGAAGCTGGTTTCCTTGGTCGGAGTTCGGACCCCCAAGACCAACAGCGACTTGAAGAGCCTGGGGTTCACCAAGCTGGTGCGCCGTGACCACGGGGTTTACGAGAACGTCACCGCCACTGGCCAGGAGAGCCGCGTCTGGGACGTGCGCCGGCCCGAGACCATGCCTGACCTGAAGGGCAAGATCCGCGATTGAGCCGCCGTGGCTGGTGGTTGGCCAGGCGTCAGGCACAAACAAAAAGGGGTTAGACCGCAAGGTCTAACCCCTTTTTTTATTTGGAGGCGGCGATCGGAGTTGAACCGATGAATAAAGGTTTTGCAGACCTCTGCCTTAGCCACTTGGCTACGCCGCCGTGCTGCCTTGGTAACCCTTGGGAGTAACTGCCCGAAAAAAACCGTCGGCCCGACAGGCTAGTTGCAAGTGGGAGGCACTTTAGCCGTTGCCGGTTGTTTTGACAAGCAAAAAATAAGGTCTGTGGATGGTGGGCGATCCTGCCGCGATGGCGGCCTGAGCGCGGTTTGGCAGCGTCTGGCCTCTAGCCGTGGTCGAGAGGTGCTGGAGCCCGCCCTCACTCCCTTACGCCCGTCACCCGCCACTCCTTGCCGATCCTTTGCAGATCGACCACCATCTTCTGGTCGTTGACCTGGGTGGCCTGGTCGAAGAAGGTGAAGGTCTCCTTCCAGACGGCCTGGTACTGGCCCTGGCCGTCGTTGAGGCTGAGTTTGACCAGGGGTTGATAAGCGAATTGCGCCCCTTTGAGTTTGATGGCGATTTTCTTGAGGAGGTTCACCCGTCCTTGCAGCAACTGGACGCATTTTGTCTGGTAGGACTCGGCGGCGGACTTGGCGCAGATCTTGGTCAGGTCCGCGGGGGGCGAGACCGGCATGATGCCGTTGAAGAGCTGAACAAAGGAGATTACCGCCTGGTCCGGGCCCGAAAGGTCGAAATCCGAGAAATCGGCATAGGTGGCGGCGGGGGGCGGAGATGACGGGGGCGTGGCCGGGGTGGGGGAGGTCTTATCGGGCGGGGCGGGGGGCGATGCCGGGTGGCTCTGGCGGTGGTCGAGACCATCGCGGTAGCCCTTGGTGTAGGACTTGTGCAACACCGGGTTGGCGGTAAGGTCAGCGGAGAATTTAGGCCCTTGGCCGTCCTCGCCGTCCTTGCGGCCCGTCTGGTAGGCGCTTTCCACCTGGGATTTGTTGGTGCGCAGGCCGTAGTACACCGAGGCCGCGCAGTTGCGCAGCATCATCGCCGCCACCACCAGCATGGTCCCCCAGGCCAAGACCCAGCCGGTCTTGGCGTAGAGGGGGATGGGGTCCTCCTTATGCCGCTCGTTGGTTGGGGCCATCTTTTCTCTCTTCTCGTCCACGGGCCTCGTGGTTAGGAGCCGTCACATGCCGCCGCCGTGAGGCTTGTTGTTCAGGTGGTCTCTACTCGACGGCTTAGGCGAAGGCCACCGACAGGATCCGGTCCATGTTCTTCACCGGCACGAACTTGATCTTGTCCCGCAGGTCTTTCGGGATCTCCACCAGGTCCTTCTTGTTCTCATCCGGGATGATTACCGTCTTGATCCCCACCCGCAGCGCGGCCAGGGCCTTCTCCTTCAAGCCGCCGATGGGCAGCACCCGGCCCCGCAGGGTGATCTCGCCGGTCATGGCGATGTCCTGGCGCACCTTTTTGCCGGACAGGGCCGAGTACAGGGCGGTGGCGATGGTCACCCCGGCGGAGGGGCCGTCCTTGGGGATGGCCCCGGCGGGCACGTGGATGTGGATGTCCACCTCGTCGAAGTAGTTTTCCGACAGCTTTAAGCGGTCGAGCTTGGAGCGGCAGAAGCTAAGCGCCGCCTGGGCCGACTCCTTCATCACCTCGCCCAGTTGCCCGGTCAGGGTGATGTTGCCCTTGCCCTTGAGGATCGAGACCTCGATGTAGAGGATCTCGCCCCCGGCCTCGGTCCAGGCGAGTCCGGTGGCCAGGCCCGGCTGGTCGATAATGTCGGTCTCGTATTCGGGCAGGAACTTCGGCGGCCCGAGATAGGTGGCCAGTGTCCGTTCGGTGATGGCGTAAGGCCCCTTGCCCCCCTCCGCCACCTTGCGGGCCACCTTGCGGCAGACCTTGCCGATCTCCCGCTCCAGGTTACGCAGGCCGGCCTCCCGGGTGTACTGGCTGATCATGGTCTCCAGGATGGGGTCGTCAATGGCTATCTGCCGTTCGGTGATGCCGTTTTCCTTGATCTGACGGGGCAGAAGATAGCGCTTGGCGATCACCATCTTCTCCTCCATGGTGTAGCCGGAGAGCCGGATGATCTCCATCCGGTCGAGGAGCGGGGTGGGGATGGTGTCCGCCATGTTGGCGGTGACGATGAACATGACCTTGGAGAGGTCGAAGGGCAGGTTCAGGTAGTGATCGGAAAAAGTCGAGTTCTGCTCCGGGTCCAGCACCTCGAGCAGGGCCGAGGAGGGATCGCCCCGGTAATCGGAGCCCACCTTGTCCACCTCGTCCATCATGAACACCGGGTTGTTGGCGCCCACCGTCTTTAAGCCCTGGATGATCCGGCCCGGCATGGCGCCGATATAGGTGCGGCGGTGACCGCGGATCTCGGCCTCGTCGTGCATCCCGCCCAGGGAGAGACGATAGAACTTGCGGCCCATGGCCCGGGCGATGGAACGGCCCAGCGAGGTCTTGCCCACCCCCGGCGGCCCCACGAAGCAGAGGATCGGCCCCTTGGAGGTCTTGTTCAGCTTGCGCACCGCCAGGTGCTCCAGGATGCGCTCCTTGACCTTGTCTAAGCCGTAGTGGTCCGCGTCCAGCACCGCCTTGGCGTTTTTGAGGTCGAGCTTGTCCTTGGTGCCTCGCTGCCAGGGCACGTCCAGCAACCAGTCGAGGTAGGTGCGTACCACGGTGGCCTCCGAGGCCTCGGGGTGCATCATCTCGAAACGCTTGAGCTGCTTTTCCGCCTCCTCCCTGGCCGGCGGCGGCATCCGCTTCTTCTTGATTCTGGCCTTAAGCTCATCGATCTCGGCCGAGCGGTCGTCATCGTCGCCCAGCTCTTTTTTCAAGGCGTGCATCTGCTCGCGCAGGTAGTACTCGCGCTGGCTCTTGCCCATCTCCTCCCTGGCTACCGACTCGATCTGGGCCTGGAGGGTGGAGACCTCCAGCTCCTTGCGCAGGAATTCCGACACCTTCTTCAGCCGTTCCACCGGATCGAAGGTTTCGAGCACCGATTGGGATTCCGCCGTCTTGAGCCGGAGATTGGAGACCACCAGATCCGCCAGTCGGCCCGGCTCCTCGATGTTGTTTAGGATAACCATCAGGTCGGACGAGGTGATGCCCTTCAGGGAGAGGATCTTCTCGGTATTCTCTCGGGCGGTGCGCATCAGGGCCTCGATCTCCACCGTGATCTGCCCCACCTCCCGGTCCTTGACCACCGTGATCCTGGCCACCAGGTGCGGCTCCTCTTGGATCACCTCCTCGACCTTGGCCTTGCTCACCGCCTGCACCAGGACCTTGAGCCGGCCGTCGGGCAGCTTTAGGGTGCGCATCACCATGCAGACCATGCCCACCGAGAACAACTCGTCCGCCTTCGGCTCGTCCTGGGTGGCGTCCTTCTGGGTGACCAAAAGCAGGAGCTTGTCCTTCATCATCGCCTCGTTGATGGCGGACACCGAGGCGGGCCGGCCCACGAAGAGCGGGATGATCATGTAGTTGAAGACCACCACGTCGCGCACCGCCATCATCGGCAGCTCGCCGGGGATCTCCTGGCCTTCGAGGTCGAAGAAGTCGGTTATCCCGTTGGTCAATGAGTCGTTGAAATCTACCATAAATCCCTTAAGTGGCGGGCAGCGTTACTGACCGGGTTGACGGTTGAACGGCGGCTAGGATGCCGGGCTGAAAATACGGGGTCACACTAAACATCATCAAAGGTTAAGTCAATATCGACCAACAGCGCCATCGCCAAGAAGACGCTTTTCCGGCCTGCGCCTGGATTTTTTTAGGGCCCTTTCACCTGTGAGGCGACCTCTTGACCGAAACGGAGGCAGTGCTCAATCGCCTCCGCTCCGGGGCTCCATTTTTCTTTTAGGCCGGCATTCAACAGCGAAAACCCGCTTTCGGTCAGCCTTTCGGAGATGATGCGCACCGATTCGCCGCTCCAACCGTAACAACCAAAGGCGGCCGCCTTTTTGTTCTTGAATCTCAGACCCTTGATTTCTTCAAGGAGGGCGGCTACCGAAGAGAGAAGGCCGTTATTTATGGTCGGCGAGCCGATCAGGATCGCCTTGGAGCGGAAAATTTCGGTGATCAGGTCATTTTTGTCCGAGCGGGCGATGTTAAACAGCTTGACGCTCACTGATTGATCCTCCCCGCTTATCCCCTGGACAATGGCCTCCGCCATGTGTCTCGTGCCTTCCCACATGCTGTCATAGGCCACCGTAATCTGATTTTCGGCCTGACCGCTTGCCCACTGGGCATATTTGGTGACGATCTGCAAGGGATCTTTTCGCCAGATGACCCCATGACTGGGGCATATCATATCCACCGGCACGTTTAAGGCTAGAACCTCCCTGATTTTTTTGTCAACCAGGGCGCTAAAGGGGGTCAGGATGTTGGCGTAATATTTTAGAGCCTCCTGGAACAACTCACATTGGTCCACCAAATCATTGTACAGCAACTCGGAAGCCAGATGTTGGCCAAAGGCGTCATTGCTGAAAAGGATATTATCCTTGGTTAGATATGACATCATACTGTCAGGCCAGTGCAACATCTTTGCTTCGATGAATACAATATCCTTTGATCCTAAATTTAGTTTGTCTCCCGTTTTTACGGGATTTAAATTCCAATCATTATGATAATGGCCATTTATGATGTCAATTCCTGCTGATGTGCAATATATTGGTGTGTCTGGTATGTGGCGCATTAATTCAGGCAATGAACCACTATGGTCTGACTCGGCATGATTTACGATAACAAAATCAATCTTATCAAGCTGAACCTCTTTTCGTAAATTTTCTACAAATTCATTGGAAAATTTTCCCCATACCGTATCAACCAAAGCTATTTTTTCGTCTCTTATCAAATATGAGTTGTAGCTTGAGCCGTGATGGGTGGAGTACTCCTCCCCGTGAAATTTCCTTAATTCCCAATCAATCTTGCCTACCCACGAGACATCATCTTTGATCGCGAAGGTCATAATCTGCTCCCCCCCTTGTCATCTTGCAAGTGAATCAA
>JAJYJA010000118.1 GCA_021789795.1 Deltaproteobacteria bacterium
CCACAAAGGAGAAAATGCCATGTACACTCAGATGGGCAACACCCCAGTCACCCTGCAGCAGGCCAAGACCCAGGCCTCGACCATCTTTCTCGCCAAGGTGTTCAACTGGATGGCCATCGGCCTGGGGATCACCGGGCTGGCCGCCTTTATCACCGTCAATTCCCAGACCATGATGCAGCTCGTCTTCGGCAACCGGCTGGTGCTCTACGGGCTGATGTTCGCCGAGTTGGGCATGGTGTTCTACCTGTCGGCCCGTATCCAGCAGATGTCCTCCCAGGCGGCGACCGGGCTCTTCGTGGCCTATTCGCTCCTAAACGGCGTCACCCTGTCCTCCATCCTCCTGATCTACACCGCCGCCTCGGTGGCGGCCACCTTCTTCATCACCGCCGGCATGTTCGGGGCGATGGCGGTTTACGGCCTGGTCACCAAGCGCGACCTCTCCGGGCTGGGCTCCTTCATGTTCATGGGCCTGATCGGGATAGTAATCGCCTCCCTGGTCAACATCTTTATGCACAGCCCAGCGATCTCCTGGATGGTCTCCGGCCTGGGGGTGATTATCTTCACCGGCCTCACCGCCTATGACGTGCAGAAGATCACCCAGATGGGGGCCTCGGGGATCATGTACGAAGGCGAGGCCGCCATCCAGAAGGTGGCGATCATGGGCGCCCTGGCCCTGTACCTGGATTTCATCAACCTCTTCATCAGTCTGTTGCAGTTCTTCGGCAACCGCCGCGACTAATTTACCCGCGCCCGGCAATCTCAAGGGACAACAGCAGCAAGGGCGCCGGCTTGGGCGCCCTTGGCGTTTCAGGGGAGGGGAAAGACAGTGTCCTTGCGCAAGAAGCTGATCGTCTCGTTTGTGGTGGTCTGTCTGCTCGCGGTCTCCCTTCTGGCCTTAAACTCGGTCATGGCCCGCCAGGAGGAGCGATACGTGGCCAAGCTCCTGGCCATCCACCACCAATACGCCGCCCTGCTGAACTTGAAAAACGCCGTCAGCCGCCAGTTGAGCGAGGCCCAGGACATATTCCTGTACGGCAAGACGGTGGACGGCGCCAACTTCACCCAAATCACCGCCCAGGTGGGCAAGGAGGTGCGCAGCCTCTCCCAGGCCTTAGACGAGGCCGATTCCTTGTCTAAGGCCCTCTCCGGGGAAGGCCCGGAACCGGGCAGACAGCGGATCGTGCGCCTCCAGCACGACTACGAGGACCTGTACCGGGAGCTGATGCTGATGTCCACCCTATTCCAAAGCGGCCGACGGCTCAAGGCCCAGGAGCATTTTCAGACCGAGATCGTGGGCCGTTTCTCCCGGCTGTTCGCCCAGATCGACAGTTGGCTCGCGGTGCAAAAGGAGGCCATGGCCCGCACCGAGGCCGGCTTCGTGGCCTTGAATCGGCGCCACAAACGCACCTCGCTCGTCGCCCTGGCGGCGATTGTGGGGATCGTCCTCTTCTCCTCCGGGGCCTTCGTCTATCTCCTGGGGCCACGGCTCAAGGAGTTGATGCGCGGCACCGAGCGGATATCCCAGGGCGATTTTTCCCAGCCGGTGCTGGTGGAGGGCAACGACGAGTTCACCCGCCTGTCCCTGGCCATGAACCAGATGATGGCCGACCTCGCCTCCTCCCGAAAAAAACTGCTTGAGCAATCCTACTACTCCGGCATGGCCGACATGGTCTCCGGCGCCCTGCACAACCTGCGCAACGCCTTGGCGCCCATCGTCATCGAACTTGAGGGCCAGCAGCAGGCGGTTGCGGGCCTGCGGCTTAAACAGATGAGCCAGGCCTGCGCCGAGCTAAAGACTCCAGGGCTTCCCCCAGACCGGCGAGAGGATCTGGTCGAGTATCTGGCCCTGGGCCTTGAACGGATGGGAGGCCGGCTGGCGGCGATGGCGGAGACCATGGCCAACACCAGAAACAAGGTGGGGGTAGTGGAGAAGGTCTTGAATCAACAGAGCCATCTGGCCCGGATGGAACGGCCACTGGAGCCGATCAATTTAGCCGAGGTGGCCCACGACAGCCTGGGTCTGGTGCGTCAGGAGCTTTTGGCCCGTTTCCCGGTGCTTATCGATTCCAGCCTAGGCGAGGTCGGGCCCCTGGTGAGCCAGAGGATCGTCCTGGTGCAGGTGATGGCCAACCTGATCGGCAATGGCTTGGAAGCGATTGCGCGCTCCGGGGCGGCCACGGGCCAGGTGCGGGTCCGGGCCGACCGGGAGGAAGAGGGCCAGGTACGACAGGTGCATGTGCGGGTTATGGACACCGGCGAGGGCATCGCCCCGGAGATGGGGGAGCGAATTTTCGAACGGGGAGTCTCCGGCAAGGAGGGAGGCAGCGGGCTGGGGCTACATTGGTGCGCCAACGCCACCGCCTCCCTGGGCGGGCGCCTGTACGCCGAAAGCCCTGGCCCCGGCCTGGGGGCGACCCTGCATCTGATTTTAAAGACTGAGCTTTACGCCAGCCGAACCGGAACCACCCCTGGGCCAGCGACCGGAGACGGCGCGGCGGCGCGGGTATAGCTTGTGCATTCGAGGACGGCGCTAGCGGTCGCCGAACTCGTCTTCCAAGTCCTGCAGCACCGCCCTTAAGTTGGACTTGGTGTTCTTGATGCCGATCTTCTCTCGAATCCGGTCGCGGTGAAAGTCCACCGTCCGTTTGGTCATCTTAAGCTGCTCGGCAATGTCCTTGGTGGAGACGCCCTGGCGGATGAGGTTGGCGATATTGATCTCAGTGGGCGAAAGGCGGAAATACTTGTGCCCCAGCTCCTTGAGGAAGGGGGCGGCGATCTCTTGCAGGTTGGCGCGGACGATCTTGACGAATGATTCCTGGGCATCGGCGAGCGGGGTCTTCTCCAGCCGGTCCAGATACGGTTCCACCATCTCGTGAATCGCAAACAGCACCTTCTCTTCGATCTCCTTGCGATCCTCCTCGTTTTTCTTCACCATCTGCTGCAGGGCCTGGTTGGTGCCCAAAAGGTCTTCCGCCTTGGCGGCCAGGGCGACTTCGGCCTCCTGCAACCGCTGGGCGGTTTGCCGGTACTGCTGGTTGGACAGCTCCAAGGCCTCGATGGCCAGGGTCAACTCCCGGGTGCGTTCCTGCACCAGGTGATCTAAGTGCTGATTGGCGGCGTGCAGGGTCTTCTCCGCCCCCCATTTGGCCGACAACGCCCTGGCAAACTGCTGAATCTCATGGGTGTGAAAGGGTTTCTGCATGTAGAGCAGCCGTTCCGGCGGCCGCACCTGACGGCCGATCTCGTCGGGAGCGAGATCGGAGTAAGCGGTGACCATGACGATATTGACCCAGGGGTCAAGCTCCCGGACTTGAGTGGCGGCCCACACCCCATCCGGGCCGGGCGGCATTCTCACATCCAGAAAGGCTACCGAAAACGGGGCATTATCTTCAACAGCCTGCCGAACCGCCGCTACCGCCTCCGGCCCCTGGCGGCAGAGGCAGAGGTCGAAGGCCAACGGCGCTTCCTTGCTGGTCTGGGGGCTGAAGATCCGGCTCTCCAGTTCGTTTAGCCGACTGTCGGCAGGGTTAACTGACCTCTGATCGTTAGTTAGGATCTGGCGGTAGGCCTCCAACACCGAGGGCTCGTCATCGGCGATCAGGATGCGGGGCGGGCAATCAGGGGCAGGCAGGGTCGGGCCGGGGAGCATCGGACGTGGTTGTCGGCTGGTCAATGGCCAGTCTGTATCTTGCGCAGGGTATCGAGATACTGCTCCTGATCTTCCAGCGTACTGTTGTCGGAGATGTCCTTCATGACCGCCCGCAGGTGATAATAAAGATCGATATTGTATTTATTCATCGAGTGCTTTATTGCCTGATTAACGATCAGCACCGAGTAATAACGAATTAGAATTCTGGTAGTTGGGTCGCGTCTAGACAGATAAGATTTGCCGCCCAAAGTATTCAGGAAAAAGGCGGCATATTCATAAGTTTTTGCAAGCGGCAGCTGGAGTTTTAGCGATGCCTTATCAAGGCAATCCTGATTCATATTAGACCAGGAGTATAGGGATGCAAACAGTTGTTCTAGCGATGGATGTTCGTTGGTTAAAATATCTTTCAGCAAGGAAAGATTCTTGATGCCAATGACACGAAAAACATGGGAGTTGTTTTTGAGGATGGTAAGCAGGTCTGAGGTCTCGTTGGCATTGATGGGCGGGTTGCTTAGCAGTTGCGAAATTATCGCCTCCAGATGATCTGGCAGCGGCTCGTTAATGCCGTAGGCCTTGATGTAGGCCTTACCCTCCAACCCTTTAATAAAGCCTTCAATCTCGTCTGCGGTCTGCTGACAGACGGATGCCTCCGGTCGCTGCTTGGCCGCCTCGGCGGCGGGGGGCGAGGACGGCGTTTCCGGCTTGGAGGCAGAGGCCGGCAAGGCGGTGGTCGTCCCGGCGACGGGGGTACTTGTCTGACTGACCGGCTGGCCGCCAGTGGGCGCCGGGGCATTTTTGGGGTTGTTAACCAGGTGGTCTTTTAGTAAGAACAAAACGATAGCCATCAGCGCCAGGCCCAAGGCAACCGAGACTGACGACCGGGTATTGGGGATGCCGCGTTTGGTTTTTTTCATGGGCTGAGGGCCTGGTGAGCGCTTAGGGGGGAGGTTAACGTCAAGTGGCGGAATTCTATCGCGACTGAATGGCAAGGTCAAACAAAATTATGGAGGGATAAGGGCTGGCCATGACCTGGTGGGGAACAATCAAAAAGACGATGTCCGAGGCCCTGCCCTTTGTGGCCCGGAGTCCCGCCTTACAGGTGGAGTGGTTGGTGGAGGAGATCCGCCGGGCGAGACTGAGCGACCGCGAGCTCGCCCCCTACCTGCACCTGTTACTATCTGGGCACCAGACCCGCAAGGAGACCGGGGAGGAGGACGGACTAAGGGAGAGCTTCGCCCTGCTGCCCAGGGAAATCGTCGCGACGATGATCCGCTGCGCCGAGATCTACGACCTGCCGGAGCTCTTGCCCTTGATCCCGCAACTGACGGTGGAGGAGGCGATCATGGCCTTGAAGAAGGAGCCGCCGCCTTACGAAAAACGCTACCTCCTGCTGCTCGATCGCATCTTTCAGGCAATCAACGGCGGGGGCGAACACCTGCTGGAGCGGGCGGGGGAAAAGATGCTGGCCGAGGGCGCGGCCCCAGCCCATTTTGCCAGCGCCTACGAGCGATTCAAGGAAATATTAATCGACGAGGGCATCCTGGCCTCGCTCTATCCCCAGGCCAAGGGATAAAAAAAATGGGCGCCGGCCCCAAGGACCACGCCCATCTCCGTACCCCCCATTGAAAATCACAATCAGCGCTTGGCCATCGCCCGCTTGGAGGCCTTTAAGGGGTTGATCTTAACGTTGGAGGTGGCGATTTCGGGCTTTACGTGGGAGGCGAAATTACAAATCCCGAGCTTCCACTTCGCCGCCGGGGTAGTGTAGGTCTTGCAGAATTTCTGAGCCTCGACCTCGATCACCCGATCGCACCCCTCGCACTTTTCAACAACCGGGCTAAAAACGCCGGCGGCATACATTTCGCTAGTTGTCATGTTCATTATGTTTTCTCCTTGAAAATATAGGCAACAATCAAGCCGATACCACCCCTCAAACAAAACCGGAAACGGCAACGCCGCCGCTTTATGAAAACAACAATTTATAGAGAAAATGCGTGGCGGTGTCAATAAAAAACATCTGCCCTCTTGTGTTTAATAACAATTCACTATAAAATCAGGACTTGGCTAAACAGCCAGGGACAGAAGCTTAGGGGGCTTCCCCCATCCCAGACGACTTGGCCCCGCCTGAAAAAAAATCATAGTATTTTATCAGGTACAGGTCGACATAGACACCCACCACACCCAAAATGGCCCTCGTAGCTCAGGGGATAGAGCACAGGATTCCTAATCCTGGTTAGCGCAGGTTCGATTCCTGCCGGGGGCACCAATAAAATCAAGGGGTTATCCAGAAAATCAAACTGGTTTGCCCCTTTATTTTTTTGAAATTTGTTCCATTGAAATTGCTTTTTTCTGCTATCTTGCTGTATATATTGGAACGAAAGTGGAACAAAAAATGGAACAAAATTTAGCTTAAGCGAGTACCACTATGGCACGCATTCAGACGCGCAAAGGGAGAAAAAGAACAACCTACACCGCGACTGTCCGAATGAAAGGTTTTCCCGTTCTGGCCCGAACCTTTGACACTAAGGGAGAGGCCAAGGTCTGGGCCGCCGACATAGAAAAAGAAATGCGCGCCGGCCGGTATCAAGATGCCAGACCGGCAGAAAAACTTACCCTTGCAGCGGCCATTGAGCGTTATCTTGAGAATGTATCATCGCAAAAACGCCCCAACTCGGATCGCCGTGACAGAATAGCAGCCAAGGCCATATTGGAAAAATTTGGCCACGAGCTCTCCCTGGCAGATGTTTCCTCGCAACGGTTGGCAAGCTATCGTGACATTCGCATGAAGCAAGTGACTCCCTCGACACTTCAGAAGGAGTTTGCCCTACTGTCCCATCTGTTCAACGTGGCCCGAAAAGAATGGGGGCTGCCGATAAGTAACCCTGTCGGCGAGATAACCAGACCGAAGATCAAAAATGGCCGCACACGTTTTCTAACTACCGATGAGGCCCAAAAACTGTTAGATGCGGCCCGGACAAGCCGTAACAAAAAATTATACCACTACCTCCTGCTGATGATGCATACCGGGATGCGACCCAGCGAGGCAGCGGGCTTAAAGTGGGAGAATATCGATCTCGAAGCCAGGCTGGTCAAACTTTACGTGACAAAAACAGAAATGCGTTTCGTACCACTCACACAAAAAGCGGTTGAGACGCTTCAATCGATCATCCCTGGCGATTGCCGAGGAGACACACCGGTTTTTCTTCCCAACGACTATGAGTTGGCTCCATTGTTACGAAACAGGCCAAACCTCTATTTCCGAAAGGCGTTTGATACTGTTCGTAAGCAAGTGGGGCTCGAAGATGTTCACCTGCACGATCTCCGCCACACAGCAGCCAGTCATCTACTGATGGCGGGAGCCGATCTCAGGACGCTGGCAGAGATTCTGGGGCACAAAACCCTCCAGATGGTGCACAGATACACTCATCTACTCAACGACCATAAGCTGAAAGCCGTTGACCGTATCAACTCGCTGGGGGTGAGAAACCACACCCCATCACCCCCCCAAGTCTAGCTTACCGCATCAGCCAGCTTGCTCCCTACCTTGAACTTGACGACTTTCTTGGCGGCAATTTTGATGGCCTTGCCGGACTGTGGGTTGCGTCCTTCCCGGGCGGCCCGCTCGGCGACCGAGAAGGTGCCGAAGCCGACCAGCGTC
>JAJYJA010000119.1 GCA_021789795.1 Deltaproteobacteria bacterium
CCTCATGGACAGCGGTCGCCGGGTGGTGGCCAGGGTGGTCGAGGTCAACCCGGACGCCCCGCCCTGGGAGTCGCTGGTGCTGGAGGTGGGGGTGGGGTAGGATCCTTACTGCCTATGAGTTATTTTGGATGATTCTCTGTAACTATCCAGCTTAGTGCCGCAGAATTGGCATCTACTGGGGACCGTAACTATTCAGCCGCGACCCAGATGCGCGAAACCAGCCGGCGAGCTATACTTTCGGTATGTGAGCCGGCTGGTGACAAAGCAGATGGGGTGCGGCTGGATAGTTGCGATTCTCTTAACCCGAACAAAGGAGCTGACAACATGGACAATCAGATTACCCTGGAAGTATTGCAAAAAGAAGTCGCCAGCGCCGTCGCTATCCGCCGGGCTGTAAGATTGCAACCGGCTGGCGGAATAGGGGACAAGATCTTCCCCCCCACCTATGAGGGTGGTCAATATGCCCTGGAACAACGGGTCATAGCCGGGACACGCAGGCCGTGCGTGCTGCTCGATTCGGTTCAGTCCCAGGCCAATCGCATGGAGCTCGCCCTGCTTGATGCCCACCGCGCCGGTCGTATCGTCCTACCCTTGGTTGAGGTCGATTTCCCCACCTCCGGCATGCCGGAGGTGGGGGTTGTCACCAGTCTTGAGGCTCCGCACCGGCTGGCCGACGCGATCTTGCGCGACAGCATGAGGGATGGGCGGAAGTTCCGTGATTCGGAGGAGGGGCGGATGCTCGATAGCGCCACGCTCGCCAATGCCAGTGGCATATTCGGTCTGTGCCCCACGGCCTTGGTTTTTGGTCTATGGGATTCTACCGGTCCTCGGGGCGGTCTGGGCATCAAGTTCCAGAGGGCCGTGGTCAGCGAGTTGGTGGGTGTGGACATCGAGGGGGGGACGAGGCCGTCGAGCCGGATTGATCCACTGAATATCCAGTTGAATGCGGGGCCGGTGTTTCGAAATGCGGAGGGGTTACCGACACTTGATCCGGACAAGGCACTGAAAACGAACGGCAAGCCAGTACTCTTCGGTAAAAAGAAAGACGGCGACAAATTGAAAGATGTTGTTTTTGAGCCCTCAGCCAATGCCAAAATTCCCGATGAAGGCCGACCATCGAAAGCAAATCATGGTAATGTAACCCCTTCGTTGATCAACCATGATACGAAAAAGCCCCATCACGGCGGAGTCACCCTCGCCTACGCCTTGCAGACCACGGTGATATCGCTCCCGGCCTTGCGACGTCTGCATTTTCCGGTTGATGGGGTCATCAGTCAGGAAACGGACGCAGCGGCACATGCCGCCTTGGCTGCCTTGGCGCTTTGCGGGGCGGCGCTTGCCATCGACCAGGGGTGCGATTTGCGTTCCCGCTGTCTGCTGGTGCCGGAGGCTGGCCAGTTCGTGACCTGGGAGATCGTCCGGCCCGATGGCAGTACCGAACCGTTTACCTTGTCTGCGGCAGAGGTTTGCGAGTTACTCAACAAGGCGGTGGCGGCGGCCAAGGCCAAAGGTCTTTCCTGGAGGGAGGAGCCGCTGACCCTTGCCCCGAGCGAGGGGCTTGCTGCCATGGTCCGCAAGAGCCGCGAACTCGCCATGCAGACCACGGCGGAGGGCTGATTATGTTCGCCATTGCTTGGGAGTATCTCACCGGCCGTGCCGTGGCCACCGATCCCACCGACCGGCTGGCGGCGGAGTGGCCGCCGCACCCCGATCGGGTCTTTCAGTCCCTGGTCGCCGCCTGGGGGGAGGTGGGCGAGGATGCTGGTGAGCGTGATGCTCTTGCCTGGCTGGCCGCGTTGGCCATCCCGCAGGTGGCGGTGCCCCTGGAGATGGAGGAGGACGAGGCTGGATGCGTCATCCGTTGCGCCGTGCCCAAGGTCTTTGTGCCGGTGAATGATTTGGAAGGAGTAAAACGAGGGGCGTATGGAGATAAGCATATTGGGCTTTTGCCTGCCAGACGCACCCGAAAGGAGCGCTACTTCCCCTCTGTTCATCTTGGCTCCGCTTGTTGCGCCTTGCTTTGGCCGGATGCGGTCGCGCCGGATAGACACCGTGTGGCCCTGGAACGGCTCTGCTCCGGTGTCACCCATCTTGGGCACTCGTCCTCGGTGGTCAGGATGTGGGTGACGGATGCCCCGCCTTCCCCGGCCTGGACGCCGGCTGGAGAGGGAGAACGGCGGGATGTGTCGTTGCGGGTGCCGGATCAGTACCGGTTGAAGGCCTTGATCGCTGCCTTCGCCGGTGGCGGAGTGGGGTGGCGGCGTCCGCCCACGGCCCGCTGGCAGGCTTACCGGCGGTTTGGCCATGGCGAGACGGCCATGCCCCGAGGGCAGTTCGACGACCGTTTGCTGGTGCTGCGGCAGGTGGCGGGGCCGCGTCTGCATCTGCCTCAAACCAAGGAGCTTTGCGCCGCCCTTCATAAGACCCTCATCAAAAAAAGCGATGGCTGGACGCCGGAGATCGTCTCCGGCCACGAGCCTGGGGGCGGCAAGACTAAGCTTTCCCATTTGGGCTTTTTCCCCTTGGCCCATGTCGGTAGAGAATATGCCGACGGCCATCTGCTCGGTCTGGCTCTGGCCCTGCCTCGCTGTTTGTCGTGGGAGGATGAAGAGGCGGTATATCGAACGGTGGCGGCGACAATGGATACGGAACGGGCGGCGGTACGGCTCACCCTCGGCGCCTTGGGTGCCGTTACTTTGGCGGTAGAGGATCGTCCCGCCCCGCCGCATGCTTTGCGGCCGGCCACTTGGTGTCGATCAGCTAGGCGCTGGGGCACGGTTACACCCTTTGTTCTCGACCGTCTGCCTCCCCGTGGAGTTAAGGATGCCGACGCCTGGGCTGTTAGCCAAATCGCAGTGGCCTGTCTGAGGCAGGGACTGCCGGAGCCGCGAGAGATAGACTTGCTCGCGGTTTCTCCCTGCCTTGGCGCCCCAGCCGCTCGCGATTTTCCGGCTATGATCCGCAAGGAGGACGGCGGCAAGCGTTGGCATCTCCATGCCGAGATTGTCTTCCCAACGGCGATTGGCGGGCCGTTAGTCATGGGTGCGGGCCGTTTTCGCGGCTATGGTCTTTGTCGGCCTTTGTCCTAGAAGCGGGGGAAAGAGCAATGAACACTTTGCAACCAGAAAATTTTGATGATTTTTTCGTCGCCGTTCACGGTCGGAGGCCTTTCCCTTGGCAACGACGGTTACTTGCCACGGTGCTTGCCGAAGGCTGGCCTTCGACTTTGAGTCTGCCTACCGCTAGCGGGAAAACCGCCATCCTTGACGTGGCGGTATTCGCCTTGGCCGTTCAAGCGGCTCAGTGTCGGCCTTTGAGCACGCCGCGTCGGATCGTCCTGGTGGTTGACCGGCGCATAGTGGTGGATGATGCATTTCAAAGGTCCAGGCGCATTCGTCGGGCATTGGTCGAGACCGGAGGTGGTACGCTCATGGCAGTGGCTGATGCCTTGGGCTCGCTGGGCGGCGAAGAGCCGTTGGCCGTAGCCCTGCTGCGGGGCGGCATCTACCGTGAGGACCGCTGGGCCCGCAGCCCGGCCCAGCCGGTCATTCTCTGCTCTACCGTGGATCAGGTAGGTAGCCGGCTTCTCTTCCGCGGCTATGGGGTGTCTCCTTCCATTTGGCCGCTGCACGCCGGTTTGCTGGGGAATGACACTCTGATTATCCTTGACGAGGCCCATTGCAGCCAGCCCTTTGCCGAAACACTTTCCTGGATTGGCTGGTTTCGTCGGCATGGTGCTCAGGTGCCCAACTTTCCCTTCGCCGTGGTTGAAATGACCGCTACCCCTAAAGATAAGGGAGCGAGGAGTGTGCCATTTCTGCTCGCGCCAGAGGATAGGGCAACACCTGAATTGTCCCGGCGGCTGGCGGCTGCTCGACACTGCTCGCTTTTGATCTCCCGGCCCAAGGAAGAGGGGTTGGTGGCTGATCTCGCCGATTTGGCAGTCCGGGCGGCTAGCCCTGGCGATACGGTTTTGGTGGTGGCAAATCGTGTTGCCACCGCCCGTGGGGTGGCGGAGCTGCTTGCTGCCAGAGCTAGGCGTTCCAAGGATAGGCTGGAGGCGGAAGTGATCCTGCTCACTGGGCGCTCTCGGCCTTTGGCGCGAGATGGGTTGCTGGCCCCGCTCCGGGGGCGTCTGCTGGCGGGTCGCGATCGGGCGGGCTGTGCGGGGCGTCCGCCGCTCATCGTGGTTGCCACCCAGTGCGTGGAGGTAGGGGCCGACCTGGACGTGGATTGCCTGATAACCGAGTGCTGCCCCCTGGACGCCCTGCGACAGCGTTTGGGACGGCTCAACCGGCTTGGCGAGATGTTTGAGGCCTTCGTTGTTATCGTCTGTCGCGCCGAGCAGAGTTGGAGTGGTGAGGACGAGCAGCCGCCGGATGATCCGGTTTATGGTCAATCCCTGGCCCGCACCTGGGGGTGGTTGACGGAGGCGAGGGGTGGTGCCGAGTCCATTGATCTTGGTAACGATGCCTTGGAGGCACGGTTGAGCGGAATAATCCTAGAGGAGGGCCACGACGTCTTGAACGCCCCGACATCGCACGCCCCCGTCCTCTTTCCGGCATACTGTGATCTTTGGGCGCAGACCGGGCCGCCGCCTGACGCCAGTCCGGAGCCGACGATCTTTTTGCACGGCCCACAACGGGGTGAGCCTGAAGTGCGTCTCGTCTGGCGTGCCGATTTGGAGGAGACGACAAAGGACTCTTGGTCCGATACCGTTGCCCTCTGTCCGCCAGTGGCCGCCGAGGCGCTCGCTGTGCGTTTGTCCGAGGCCAGGCATTGGCTGGCCAGTCAGGGTGTTGATGCGCAGGCCGCAGATATAGAGGGCCAGCCCATGGATGAAACCGGGAACGCAAAAAAAGGCAAGCCGCCGGCCAGATTCCGTCCGGCTTTATGCTGGCGAGGTCCGGAAAGGAGTGAGGTGGCGGTAAGGGCTGACGAGCTGCGGCCAGGGGAGACCATTGTTGTGCCGACATCTTATGGCGGCTGCGACGCATGGGGGTGGAATCCGGCGCTGACAGACGCCCCCGCCACCGATCTTGCCGATGCGGCCAGGATAGCGGCCCGTCGAGCCGCCGTGCTCCGTCTGCATCCGGCCTTGCTTCCTCAATGGGGGCCGACGGCGCCGTTACTCGAAGAGCTCGCTCGTAATGGTGACGACGAACTGCCCGACGATATTGGGGAGCAGGTGCGCAATCTACTTGCCAATCTGGCTCAGGCTGCGGAATGCCCGTCAGAGTTGCGGCCTCTGGCCGAGGCCTTGGCCTTTGACCGTCATCTGAGGATTGAGCGGCATCCATCGGGGATGGGAATGGTGATTTTGGGCCGACGGAGGGTGATCGACGGTTCGTATGAAACTGCCGACGAGGACGACACCTCGTCTCTGTCCAGCCGTGCGGTTAGCTTGGCTGGCCATCTGACCGAGGTGGGGCGTTTGGCCGGTGCCTTTGCCACCCAGGTTGGCTTGCCGTCGGCGTTCTGCGACGATCTGGCTTTGGCCGGGCGATTGCACGATCTGGGCAAGGCGGACCCTCGTTTTCAAGCCTGGCTGCATGGGGGTGACCGTTTGGCCAGCCTGCGTGGCGATCTGCTTGCCAAATCAACGCGGGTGCCGGTGAGCGGTCAGGCGATGCGGATGGCGCGACGCAGGGCCGGATACCCGGAGGGTGGGCGCCATGAGTTGCTGTCGGTGCGGCTTGTTGAGAGCGCTCCGGAGTTGCTGGCGGCGGCCCATGATCGTGACTTGGTTCTCCATCTGATCGAAAGCCACCACGGCCATTGCCGGGCCTTGGCTCCGGTGGTTAAGGATGGACGGCCGGTTACGGTATCCTGTGATTGGGGTGGAAGCTCGCTGACCGCCGAGAGCGCTACGGGCCTGGAGCGGCTGGGCAGTGGCGCTGCCGAACGCTTCTGGCGACTGGTGCGACTTTATGGCTGGTGGGGACTTGCCTATTTAGAAACCTGCCTGCGCCTGGCCGATCATCGGGCCAGTGAGGCAGCCGATAATGGAGATGAAGGATGAAGACGATCGTTTGCCGGGGACTCGATGGGAGCAATCCGCTACATTTGCTGGCGGCATTGGGAGGACTTCGGCTGCTTGCCTTGCGTGATCCTGGGGTGCGTTTGGCCTGGCAGTGGAAAGGCGGGTGGTTGCCGGAATACCATTGGCGGGCCGAGGAATATGATGATGTCCTGTTGCTTGCCTCCGTTTGGCTGTCCGCCTGGCTTCGGGAGTTAGGTTCGGTGGGCACTGCCGATCCGAGTCTGGCCAGAGAGGTTAGAGACTTGAAGGCCAAGCATAAGAAGGTGCAAGAGGAAAGGAAGGAGATCATGAAGGCGGCCAAGAAGGAAAGTAAGCAGCGTCAACTGAAGGGCCAGATGGCCAAGGACTTTGAACGACAGATGACACGGGAGATTGATGCAGTTATTTGCCGCCAAATTGAGGAGCTGGAAGGACTTCAGCAGCGGCAAAACGACACCTTGGGCCAGGGCGTGGCCCACCTTGGCGACATTATCGGCGTCCCGGCCACGATCTTCCGGCGCAAGGCGGCGATGGCGGTACGGGCGTTCCTGGAAGATGAGGCCGCCACGATTGAACCAAGACGGGACGAACCGATTCTGGTGGTTGAGGCACTGGCGGCGCAAGCATCAGATGGTCTGCTCGATGGCGAGCGGGTGCAGCCGACGCCCTTTAGTTTCAGCAATGGGGCGAGTGGTCAATGTCTGCTAAAGGACTTCAGGGCCTGCGCCCTTGCCTGCTCCTCTGCCGCCGTGCGTGGAATATTGAGTGGCGAACCGCTGTTTTCTTCAGACATCACCGGGCTGAACTGGAGCCCGTCGGATCAACGGTCCTACGCCTTGCAGTGGCAAGACCCGGCTAGCGGGACGGCGGACGATCCGGTTGCCAACGCCTTGGCCTTTATCGGTCTATCTTGCCTGCCGGCGATCCCGACCAATGGGCGTCTTACGGCGGCGGGTTGGCGCGAGGTGCCGGGCGGGTATGAGTTCGTGTGGCCAATTTGGCGATCGGCGATCGGCCTTGACGAGGTGCGCGGCCTGCTTGCCGTGACGCCAAATTTGGCCAAGGAGGATGCGGGAGGTCGCGCCGGGCGTGGCATTGATGCGATGTTTGCCGTCAAAAGGATCAACCCGACAGGCAAGCGCAATTACTTCGCCCCGGCCCAGGCGATATGAAATTTAAGGTCTCCCTGGGCTCTTGCCAGTTCTACCACAGGGTGTTAACCCCATAGCGAGGGA
>JAJYJA010000120.1 GCA_021789795.1 Deltaproteobacteria bacterium
GACCTGGCGCACCTCGGCGCGGATGGCGGCCAAGACCTCGGGCTTGCCACCGTTGGCCACCGCCAGGCGGATCCAGTCGGCTACTTGCTCCATCTCCGCCTCCTTCAGGCCCCGGGTGGTGACCGCCGCGGTGCCGATGCGGATGCCGCCGGTGACGAACCGGCTCTGGGTGTCGAAGGGGATGGCGTTCTTGTTGACGGTCAGCCCCGCCGCCTCCAGGGCCTCCTCGGCGTCCTTGCCGGTGATCCCCTGGTTGCTCAAATCCACCAGCATCAGGTGGTTGTCGGTGCCGCCCGAGACCAGCCGGAAGCCGTCCTTGATCAGCCGGGCGGCCAGGGTGCGGGCGTTCTTGACGATCTGGGCCTGATAGGCCTTGAACTCCGGGCCCATCGCCTCCTTGAAGGCCACCGCCTTGGCGGCGATGACGTGCACCAGGGGGCCGCCCTGGATGCCGGGGAAGATCTTGCTGTTTAGCTGCTTGCCAAAGGCCTCGCGGGCCAGGATCAGGCCGCCGCGCGGCCCGCGCAGGGTCTTGTGGGTGGTGGTGGTGACAAAGTCGGCGTAGGGCACCGGCGAGGGGTGCTCGCCCGCCGCCACCAGCCCGGCGATGTGGGCCATATCGACCATGAACAGGGCGTCCACCTGATCGGCGATCTGCCGGAAGGCGGCGAAGTCGATCGTCCGGGGATAGGCGCTGGCCCCGGCCACGATCATCTTGGGCCGCTCCCGGCGGGCGATCTCCTCCACCTCGTTCATGTCGATCATCTCGGTCTGGCGGCTCAAGCCGTAGGAGACGAAGTTGAAGAGCTGGCCCGAGAAGTTGACCGCGCTGCCGTGGGTCAGGTGGCCGCCGTGGGCGAGATCCATGCCCAGCACCTTGTCGCCGGGCTTGAGCACCGCGAAATAGACCGCCATATTGGCCTGGCTGCCGGAGTGGGGCTGGACGTTGGCGTACTCGGCGCCAAAGATGGCCCTAGCCCGCTCCCGGGCCAGGGTCTCGATCTGGTCGGCGTACTGGCAGCCGCCGTAGTAGCGCTTGCCAGGGTAGCCCTCGGCGTACTTGTTGGTGAAGATGGAGCCCTGGGCCTCGAGCACCGCCGGACTGACGATGTTCTCCGAGGCGATCAGCTCCAGTTGATAGCGCTGCCGGGACAACTCGTCCTCGATGGCGCGGTAGATTTCGGGATCGGTATTTTTGAGCAGGGACACGGGAGGCACCTAACAGGCGGAAGGATAAGAAATCAAAACATCTCGATGCGGCGCAGATGCCGGCCCCCGGCAAACTCCGTGGCCAGCCAGGTGGCGACGATCTCGTAGATCAGGCCAGGGCCCACCACCCTGGCCCCCAGACAGAGGACGTTGGCGTCGTTGTGCTCCCGGCTCATGCGGGCGGTGAACAGCTCGTGGCAGAGGGCGGCGCGGATGCCGGCAAAGCGGTTGGCGACCATGCTCATGCCAATGCCGGTGCCGCAGATCAGGATGCCGCGCTCGGCCTGGCCGTCCAGGATCGCCCGGCACACCCCCTGGGCGTAGGCGGGGTAGTCCACCGACTCCTGGCTGTCGCAGCCCAGGTCCAGCGTCTGATGCTGGTCGTGGCTCAACTGGCGGAGTATCTGCCGCTTGATGTCGAGGCCGCCGTGGTCGCAGCCGATCGCTACCCGCATCGTCTAGCCCTCGTAGCGTTGCATGACCAGGACGGCGTTGGTGCCGCCAAAGCCGAAGGAGTTGGAGATCGCGACCCGGATCGGCATCCGGCGGGCCACCCGGGGGACGTAGTCCAGGTCGCAGGCCGGGTCGGGGTTATCCAGGTTGATGGTGGGCGGGGCGGTCTGGTGGTGGATGGCTAGCGCGGTGAACACCGCCTCTATCCCCCCGGCGCCGCCCAAAAGGTGCCCGGTCATCGACTTGGTGGAGCTGACCGCAAGTTTGTAGGCATGCTCGCCGAACACGGCCTTTATCGCCAGGGTCTCGCCCTGGTCGTTTAGGGGGGTCGAGGTGCCGTGGGCGTTGATGTAGTCGATATCCGCAGGCTTAAGCCCCGCCCTCTCCAGCGCCATGCGCATGCAGCGCACCGCGCCCTCGCCGTCCTCGGGGGGGGCCGCGATGTGGTAGCCGTCGCCGCTTAAGCCGCAGCCGGTGACCTCGGCGTAGATCCTGGCCCCTCGGGCCTTGGCCCGTTCCAGCTCCTCAAGCAGCAAAATGCCCGCCCCCTCGCCGATGACAAAGCCGTCCCGGTCGCGGTCAAAGGGCCGGGAGGCCTTCTCCGGCTCGTCGTTCCTGGTGGACAGGGCCTTCATGGCGTGGAAGCCGCCCACCGCCATCGGGCAGATCACCGACTCGCTGCCGCCGGTGATCGCCGCCTCGCAATCCCCCCGCAGGATGGAGTGATAGGCCTCGCCCACCGCGTGGGTGCCGGCGGCGCAGGCGGTGGTCACCGAGAGATTCGGGCCCTTAAGCTTGAAGATGATGGAGATCTGCCCCGCCCCCATGTTGGGGATGACCATGGGGATGAAGAAGGGGGTGATCTTCTTCGCCCCCCGCTCCATCAGCACCTGGTGGTAGCGCTCGATGGTGGGCAGACCGCCCAGGCCGCAACCGGTGACCACCCCGACTCGCGTCTCATTGTCAGGGGTTATTGCCAGGCCGGCGTCGTCCAAGGCCATCTTGGCCGCCGCCACCGCGTACTGGACGAAGTGCTCCAGGTGCTTGGCCGTCTTCTTGTCGATGAAGTCCTCGACCTGAAAATCGCGCACCTCGCCCGCGATCCTGACCTCGGAATCCGCGGCCTCGAAGCGGGTAATGGGGCCGATACCGCTCCGGCCGGCCAACAAGCCCTCCCAGGTCTTGTCCACCCCGGTTCCAAGGGGAGTCACCAGCCCCAGGCCGGTGACCACGACTCGTCTCTTCACGCCCGCCGCTCCTACCCCTTGACCGACTGGATATGGTTGATGGCGTCCTGAACGGTGACGATCTTCTCCGCCACCTCGTCGGCGATCTCGATCTCGAAGGCCTCTTCCATGGCCATGATCAGCTCCACCAGGTCCAACGAATCGGCGCCCAGGTCATCGACAAACGAGGCGGAAGGCACCACCTTCTCCTTGTCAACACTGAGCTGCTCGGCGATGATATCGATCAATTTTTCCTGCACGGACATATTGTTTCTCCTTTGTTTTTGTTGTTATCAGGGGGCAGGAGACCGGGAAACGGCTCTCCCGTCTTCTGTTCCCTGTCTCCTGTACCCTGTCTCCTGATCACATGTACATGCCGCCGTTGACGTGCAGACACTGACCGGTGACGTAATCCGCCCCCTCCGAGACCAGATAGGCCACGGCGGCGGCCACATCCCCGGCCTGGCCCAGGCGGGCCAGGGGGATCTCGGCCAAGATCCGGGCGGCCAGCTCCTCGGAGAGGTGGCTAGTCATCTCGGTCTCGATATATCCCGGCGCCACGGCGTTGACCGTGATCTGGCGGGAGGCCAGCTCCCGGGCCGCCGACTTGGTGAGCCCCATCAGCCCGGCCTTGGCGGCGGCGTAGTTCACCTGGCCGGCGTTGCCGGCAAAACCGATCACCGAGGTGATGTTGACGATCCGGCCCCAGCGCTGCTTCATCATCGGCTTGGCCGCCGCCCTTAGGCAGTTGAAGGCCCCCTTGAGGTTGGTGTCGATGACCGCGTCCCAGGCCTCTTCCTTCATCTTTAAGAGCAGGCCGTCCCGGGTGATGCCGGCGTTGTTGACCAGGATGTCGAGCCGCCCCTCCTCGGCCGCCAGGGCGGTGACGGCCTCTTGCACCGCCGCCGCGTCCGCCACGTCAAATTGCGCCACCCTCGCCTGTCCCCCCGCCGCCTCGATCCGGGCCACGGTCTCCAGGGCCGGCTCGGGGCGGGCCACGTAGTTGACGATCACCTTGGCGCCCAGGGCCGCCAGCCTAAGGCTCACCGCCTGGCCAATGCCCCGCCCGCCGCCGGTGACCAGGGCCACCCTGTCCCGCAGGCCCATCTCAACGCCTCCCATTGGCGCACTGCTCCCGCCGCCGCAGGTGGTCGATCAGCTTAGGCAAGATCTCGAACAGGTCGCCGACCACCCCGTAGGTGGCCACCTCGAAGATGGGGGCCTCGGGATCGCGGTTGATGGCGATGATGGTCTCCGACGAGCGCATCCCCACCAGATGCTGGATGGCCCCCGAGATGCCGCAGCAGAGATAGACCTTGGGGGCCACGGTCTTGCCGGTCTGCCCCACCTGGTGGGCGTAGTCGATCCAGCCGGCGTCCACCGCCGCCCGCGAGGCGGCCACCGCCCCCCCCAGCAACTCGGCCAGCTCTCTAATCAAGGCAAAACCCTTCTCGTCGCCCAGGCCACGGCCCGCCGCCACCACCACCTTGGCCTCGGTGAGCTTGACCTTGTCCTGCTCGGCCAGCACCGAACCCAGCACCTCGACCCTAAAGGCACCGGGCCGGACGGTGGCCGGCAGGTCGATGATCTGGCCTTGACGGCTGGCGTCCGGAGGGACGGCCTTCATCACCAGGGGCCGGACGGTGGCCATCTGGGGCCGGGTATCCGGGCAGACGATGGTGGCCATGATGTTGCCGCCAAAGGCGGGCCGGGTTTGCAGGAGATTGCCGTCCTCGCCGATGGCCAGCTCGGTGCAGTCGGCGGTCAGCCCGGCGCCCAGACTGGTGGCCACCTTGGGGATGAAGGACCGGCCGATGGCGGTGGCCCCGGCCAAGACGATCTCGGGCCGCTGCGTCCGGATCAGCTCTTCCAGTGTGTCGGCGTAGAGCTGGTCGGTGAAGCTGGCCAGGGCCGGGTCATCGACCCGGTAAACGGTATCGGCGCCATGGGCGATCAGGGTCTCGGCCTGGCCGGCCAGGTCATGGCCCAGAAGCACCGCCGCCAGCGGCACCCGCCGCTGATCCGCCAGCTTGCGACCAATCCCCAGCAACTCCAGGGACACCTGCGCCAGCTGGCCGTGCCGGGACTCGGCATAGACAAAGACCCCGGCCCAGGCCGAGAGGTCGGCCCGGTCGCCCGGCTCCCCCTTCTCCAGGCTCAGGGCCCCGACCTCGCAGTTGTCCACGCAGGAACCGCACAGGGTGCACTTGTCGTTGACCTGAGCCGTCCCCTCGACCACCGCGATGGCCCCAAAGGCGCACTGGGCCTCGCAGACGCCGCAGCCGATACATTTTTCCGGATCGATTATAAGCATGACTCTACTGTTGCAGGGAGCTAAGGATGGCGGCCAAGCGGCTCGCCTGTTCCTGGACGGTGCCGTTGATCATGGTGCGCTCGCCGGAGAGTTCGGGGGCAAAGACCTTGAAGACCTTGGTGGGCGAGCCGGCCAGCCCCAGGCAGGCGGGATCGGCCTTGATCCCGGCCGCGTCCAGGCGGCGGATCTCGGCCTTCTTGGCCCGCATCTTGCCCTTGAGCGAGGGGAGGCGGGGCTCGTTGATCTCCTTGACCACGGTGAGCAGGGCCGGCAGGCTGACCTTGAGCTCGTCGTAGCCGTCGTCCATCAACCGCTGCATGAACAGGGCGCCGTTTTCCAGCCGGTGCAGCCTGCGGATGCAGGAGGCGTAGGCGAAATCCAGCCGATGGGCCAGGCCGGGCCCCACCTGGGCGGTGTCGCCGTCGATGGCCTGCTTGCCGCACAGCACCAGGTCGCAGCCGCCGATGGCCAATATCGCCTGGGCCAGGGTATAGGTGGTGGCCCAGGTATCGGAGCCGGCAAAGGCCCGGTCCGAGACCAGCACCGCCTCATCGGCGCCGCAGGAGATCGCCTCCCGCAGCATCTCCTCGGCCTGGGGCGGGCCCATGGATAACGCCACCACCGTGCCGCCGTACTGCTCCTTGAGCCACACCCCCGCCTCCAGGGCGTGCCGGTCGTAGGGGTTCATGATGCTCTCCACCCCCTCCCGGCTCATGGTGTTGGTCTTGGGGTCGAGCCGGACATTCTTGGTGTCCGGCACCTGTTTCAGGCAACAGACGATCTTCATGCGGTGTATTCCTTGTTCAAGGCCTGACCCACCACGTTGCGCTGGATCTGGTTGGTGCCCTCGTAGATCTGGAGGATCTTGGCGTCGCGCATCATCTTCTCCACCGGGTAGTCCCGCATGTAGCCGTAACCGCCCAGCACCTGCACCGCATCGACGGTGACCTTCATGGCCACGTCGGTGGCGAAGACCTTACACATGGAGGAGGCCTTGGACATATCCTCGGGATGGGCGTCGATATGCTTGGCCGCCTGATAGACCAGACATCGAGCCGCCTCGGTCTGGATGGCCATGTCGGCGAGCAGGTGCTGCACCGCCTGAAAGGCGATGATCGGCTTGCCGAACTGCACCCGCTGCTTGGCGTAGACCACCGCCTCGTCCAAGGCCGCCTGGGCCAGGCCGACGCCTAAGATGGCGATGCCGGGCCGCGACTTGTCCAAGGTCTTCATCACGGTGATGAACCCGGAGCCGGGCCGCCCGATCATCCGATCCTTAGGGATGCGGCAGTCATTGAAGATCAGCTCCCGAGTGGAGGAGGCGCGGATACCGAGCTTCTTCTCCTTTTGCCCATAGGAAAATCCGGGGTCGGCGTCCTCGACCACGAACATGCTCGCCCCCCGCGGGCCCTTGGCCCGGTCGGTGATGGCGATCACCGAGTAGATGTTGGCCTCGCCGCCGTTGGTGATCCACTGCTTGGTGCCGTTCAGCACCCAGTGGTCGCCGTCCAGGACGGCGGTGGTCTGGATGCCGGAGGCGTCGCTGCCGGCGTTGGGCTCGGTCAGGGCGAAGGCCGCCATCTTCTCGCCGCTGGCGATGGCGGGCAGGTATTTCCGTTTCAGCTCCTCGGAGCCGGAGATGATGAGGGGATAGGCACCCAGGGCGTTGGCCGCAAAGCTGGTGGCGATCCCCACGCAGCCGCGGGCGAACTGTTCGAGCGCCAGGCAGATGTCGAAGCTGCCGCCGCCGTAACCGCCGTACTCCTCGGCGATGTAGATCCCCGCCAGATCAGCCTGGGCAATGGCCTTGATGATGGCGCTAGGGAACTCCTCCTTCTCGTCCAGCTCGGCCCGGACCGGGATGATCTTCTCCTCGGTGATCTGCCGGGCCACGTCCACGATCATCTGCTGTTCTTCAGTCAGGAAATAATCCATTAGGCTCCTTGCGCAAGAGTCTGTGGTTAAAAGGGAAAAGCCCACCCTACCATCGGATGATGGAGGCGCCCCAGGTAAAGCCGCT
>JAJYJA010000121.1 GCA_021789795.1 Deltaproteobacteria bacterium
CCACGACTGGTCTCGTCTGGCGGTTCGTGCGGTAGATCGTCTTAATCGCAATCAAGATAAGCTTTCTACGCATCCCTGGTGGGAGTCAGTTCAGCAAGCCGGGATTTCCCTATCCGCCGAACCGGTTAAGCGTGAGTATCCTCGCGCCTGCAAGGACGTCAACAAGCTGATGGAGATGGTTCTGGGCTGCCTTATGTCTATCGGCACCATATTGGATTGCAAAGCAGACCAGCATAAGGAAGTTATCAAGTATGGCCAGATGTTGATTGAGAAGCGGTTTCAGCAGATGTGGGAAAATAAAGATGAGCATGGTCGGCGTGAATTTGAAGAGAAGATGAAAAAACGCTGGGCAGCTATTTGGCCGATGGGTTTTGAGCCTAAACCTATTTAATTTTTTAATTTATTTGGTCACTTTTGATTTCAGGGTATTCCTTGCCTCCTTTTACCTCTCATATTATATGTTCTCCTTCAGGGGGTGGCATGTGTATGAAAGGCGGGATTTATACTCGTGAGAAGTGCCCGGTTTGTGGTGTCCTCATGCGGGATAATCATCGGAATGCTGTTTCTTGCCCTACTTGCGGCAAGCATTATGCCGTCAAACTGATTGTCAAGTTCGGAGATGTCTTCCTGAACTTCCATTCGTATGATGAGGCCACCCGGGTCTTGACGGGGATGCGTTACAATACTGACCTTGGCACTTTCGACCACCGCGACTATCGGCGCGACAATCCTCTGTCTTTTCATTCGCTGGTGGGCAAATGGCTGGCTGTCAAACAGGCCGAAGTTAAGCCTTCATCCTATGGTAACCTTGCTCGGTACATGGCCCTTGCTGTTCATGCCTGGGGCCATGATAATATAAAGGCCATCGGTTATCCTGAAATCGAAGATTTTTTTGCTTCCTTGCCTCTTTCCGACAAGACACGGCACAATGTTAGGTCTTGCCTTCATTCTTTTTGGTCTTGGCTTGTTAAGCGTAAGGTGCTGACCTTGGCGCAGTTCCCTGAGTTCCCTGATGTCAAGTATCACTTGGGGTATCGGAAGATTATCGACAAGGCCACCCAGCAAGCCATCATCGAAGAAGTCCGTCGGATTAGTCATGATGTAAATCCCAAAATCTGGCTTGGCATCAAATGGCTGTCCACCTACATCGCAATACGGCCTGGTGAATTGGTGCAGATTCAGGAAGGGGATATTGACCTAAAATTGGGCATCCTCACTGTTCGTCACACCAAGGAGGGGCGGCAAAAGTTCGTTCCTCTTCTGGAGGAAGACAAAGACCTTATTGCTTCCTTGCCTCAAGGTCTGCCGCATTTGTCTTTTTTTCGGCATGGTTCCGGGGTTAGCGGTTGCACTCCTGGGGAATCTTTTGGGCGCAAGTATTTCTACAAGTGGTGGTGTCGTGCATGTAAGAATTTGGGAGTCGTTGGCGTTGATCTTTACGGCGGGACGCGCCATAGTTCAGCCACAGCATTGAAGGAGTTTTTGAGCCCTGAACAGATAAAGGCTGGCACCATGCATAGCACCAACAAGGCCTTTGAGCGTTATTTTCAGACCAACACTTCCGATGCTTTGGAAGTGTTCAGGCTGGCCAGTTCCGCAACTGTTTTGCAACCGGATTCGAGCCCAGTCAAGACTAGTAACTTATTGAAATTAAAAATAAAAAATGGTGGAGGCGCCGGGAGTTGAACCCGGGTCCGAAAATACTCCCCCTCAAGCGTCTACATGCGTGTCCCTGATTGGTTGCTTATCGCGCCGCAGTCCCTCCAGGGCCAAGGGGCCTTTGGCGCTATCCCGCTAAGGTTCGCCAATCAGCGGCGGGAGCACTGAAGGGCTAGCCCAGGTAGTCGGCGTTTTCTCCCACCCCATGGGCGAAGGTCGGGAGAAAACGGTAGCAGGGATTAAGCTGCTACGGCGTAATTATAGTCGTCTGCGACTGTGTTTAACTTCTTCCTGATTAACGAGTGTGAAGAGAACTCGGCATGCAGCCTGGGCTTATGTATCCCCGTCGAAACCGTTTCGCCCCCTTGGTTGATGTAGCAGTTTTCTTTACTGATTAAACCGGTTGCCCTTGTTGAGACGACGCAGCTCCCGGTCACTCTCCCGCCGCTTGATTGACTCCCGTTTGTCGTAGAGCTTTTTGCCGCGGGCCAGGCCCAAGGCCAGTTTGGCCTTGCCGTTGGCTTTAAAATAAACCTTAAGTGGCACCAAGGCAATCCCCTTTTCCTTGACCTTGCCGATTAGCTTACGGATCTCGGCCTTGCGCAGCAGGAGCTTCCGTGTCCGTCTCGGGTCAGGGGCCGAGTTGGTGGTGAAGGTGTAGGGCGAAATGTGGACGTCGTAGAGCAGAACCTCACCCCGGACGATCTTGGCGTAGCCGTCGCGCAGATTCACCTTGCCCTCGCGCAGTGATTTCACCTCTGGCCCCAAGAGGGACAGCCCGGCCTCGATGGTCTCCTCGATGAAGTAGTCGTGGGTCGCCTTCCGGTTGGAGGCGGCGAGCTTGCCCGTAAGCGGCGGCCCGCTGCCCTTGGGATGTTTGGCGGCGCTCATGGGCTTACTCCACCCCGGCGACCCGGAGCGCCTCCTCGTGGGTGGTCACCCCGGCCATTACCTTCTGCCAGGCGTCTTGCAGCAGGGTGGTCATCCCCTCCCTTAGGGCAGCGGCCTTGATCTCCGAGGTGGGGGCGTGGTTGGTGGTCAGGGTCTTAATCGTCTCGCTCATCGGGAAGATCTCGAAGATGCCACAACGACCCAGATAGCCGGTGCCCCGGCATTTTATACATCCCTGCCCCTGACTTAAGGTCAGGACGCCCGCCGCCGGGGCCGGCAGACCCAGAATGGCAAGCTCGCTGGCGTTTATCGCGCGGGTAGTCTTGCAGTGGGGGCAGATGGTGCGCACCAGGCGCTGGGCCATCGCCCCCAGCAGGGTGGAGGCGATCAGGAAGGGCTGGACGCCCAGGTCGATGAGCCGGGCGATGCTGGAGACGGCGTCGTTGGTGTGCAGGGTGGAAAACACCAGATGCCCGGTCAGGGCGGCCTGCACCGCGTGGCGGGCGGTATCCAGGTCGCGGATCTCGCCGATCATGATGATGTCCGGGTCTTGGCGCAGGATGTGGCGCAGGATGGTGGAAAAGGTGACCTCGGCTGAGGCCTGCACCGAGATTTGGTTGAACTCCTCGTGGATCATCTCCACCGGGTCTTCGACGGTGACGATGTTCTTCTCCGGGCTGGCGATATTCTTCAGGGTGGAATAGAGGGTGGTGGATTTGCCGCTGCCGGTGGGGCCGGTCACCAGCATCATGCCGTGCGGGGCGGAGATCATCTCCCGGTAGATTCCCAGGTCGCGGGCCGAAAACCCGATCCCTCCCAGGTCCTGGAACAAGACGTGGGGGTCGAGGATGCGCAGCACCGCCTTCTCGCCAAAGGCCACCGGCACGGTGGAGACCCGGATCTCGGCCTCCTCGCCCTCCCGGTTGACCTTGATCCGGCCGTCCTGGGGACGGCGTTTCTCGGCGATGTCCAGGCGGGACAGGGACTTGATCCGGGAGATGATGGCCGGGTGCAACACCTTGGGCAGGTTGTAGATGGTGTGCAAGACCCCGTCGATTCTAATCCTGATGACGCTTACGTCGCGCTTGGGCTCGATATGGATGTCGCTGGCCCGCTGGTCGAAGGCGTAGTTGAAGAGGTGATCCACCGCCCCCTTGATGTGCTGATCCGAGGAGGCGATTTCGGCGCTGGAGGCGATGTTCACGTACTGCTCCAGGTTGCCCAGATCCACCTCCGGGCCCTTCAGGGTGGTCTCGGCGGCGGCGATGGAGGACTGAAAGCCGAAGAACTCCGCCAGGATCTTCTGGATGTCGCTCTTGGGGCTCAGGAAGGGCCGGGCGGTGATCTGGTTGGCGCGTTCGATCTCGGAGAGCACCTCGATGTGGGCCGGGTCGTAGAGGGCGACATCGAGCACCCCGTCCCGGATGGCAAAGGGCAACAGCAGGTGCTTCTGGGCAAAGCCCTGGGGGATGGTGCGGGTGACGGTCTTTAATTCCAGCTCCAGCGGGTCGAGCTTCTTAAACGGCAGACCCTGGTCGCTGGCCACCAGGCGCACGATCAGCTCCTCGGTCAGCTCCTGGCCCGGTTTGCCGGGCAGGGCAAAGTGCAGGGAGGCGATAATGTCGATCAGATCCGGCGGGCTGGGCAACAGCGGCTCGCCAGGACGGGAGGCGGCCTGCCGCAGCCGCAGCAACTTGGCCCGCTGCTGGTGGCGCTTGATGACCAGTTGCTCCGCCTGCTCCGCGGTCAGCAGGTGCTGCCGCTTGAGCAGGGCTAAGAGGTAGGTCTCGTCCAGGATCGATTGATAGCCGTTGGGGGGGGCGGGCATGGTGGTATGGGAGATAACGGGCCGGATCAGGCGTCAGGGGATTGCTAAGGCCTTAGGATAGTCCGGGACAGGGGCTAAAGCAATCTTTTTCGCGCCTAAGGGCCGGGGAGGCTTACGCCGACAGCGGCATCTGGCGATTGAAGATCTGCCGGATGGCAGGCAGGTTCTTGACAAAGGCGTCCACCAGCCGGGGGTCGAAGTGGCGGCCCTTGCCGCGCCAGATCTCCCGCACCGCCCGCTCGAACGGCCAGGCCTCTTTGTAAGGGCGGGGCGAGGTCAGGGCGTCGAAGACATCGCAGAGGGCGGCGATCCGGCCTGGCAGCGGGATCTCCCGTTGCTTGAGCCCCCGCGGGTAGCCGGTGCCGTCCCAGCGTTCGTGGTGGGTTAAGGCGATATGTTTGGCCACCTTGAGTAGCTGGGACTGATGCCCGGAGAGCAGCTCGGCGCCGATGTGGGTGTGCATCTGCATGGCCTTGAACTCCTCCGGGGTCAGCCGGCCTGGTTTCTTCAAGATGCTGTCCGCGATGCCGATCTTGCCCACGTCGTGCATGGGCGCGGCGTGAAAGAGCAACTCGTTCAACTCTGGCTTGACCCCAATGGCCTGGCCAATGGTGGCACAGTAGTGGCTCATCTTGGTGATGTGGGCCCCGGTCGTCTGGTCGCGGAATTCGGTGGCCTTGGCCAATCTAGCGATGATCTCCCGCTGGGCGTGGCGCAGCTCGCTTTCGGTATCCTTAAGCCGCCGGTCGGTCTCGACCCGGTGCTGGCGCAACGTCGAGTGGTCATTGAGCAGGGCCTCCTCGGCCCGCATCTCGTTGGAGACGCAGATCAGGCTGCCCAGCGACAGGCAGATCCCGTCGTCGGGGAAGACCTCGACCGTGGCCTGATCCTTGAGCCAGATGGTCCGCGCCTCGGCGGCCACGAGCTGATAGATGGCCTCCAAGGCCCCGTTGCGCCTGACTTGCTCCCGCAACTCTCGCTGTGAAAGCCGCAGGGCCTGGCGGGGGGTGACCTCCTTGATTACCCGGCCTTGCGGCTCCGCCTCGCGGTAAACGCAGCTCACCACCAGGCTGTCGCGCAGGCAGGCGGCGGCGGACATGGGCTCGCAACCCAGCAGGTTAAGCAGCCGGCGGCCGGTGAACTCGTGCCACAGGCCAGGGACACCGTCCTGCCAGGCGGCGATGTAGGGAATAATGGGGGAGCCCAGTCGGTCTAGGCTGTGGAAGTGCTTCAGGCAGGCGAGCAGCCGATCCTTCAGCGGCCGGGAAAAGGGCCCGTGCAGGATCCGGCCATGATAATCTTCCCGGGACAAGAAATCGTCGAACTGATTGAATCTGATCATGGCCTTCCTGGCAAGGGTTGACAGGGGAGGAAACGGAGGCCGTCCGGGCCTGACTCTCCTTCTTCCTTACCATGATCCGCCAAGAGCGCAACAGAAAAAAACAAATAGATATTAAGCCGTTAAAGGAGGCGAAGGTGTGACAGTGTCGGCAGCTGTCATTTGAATACCATAAAACTGGCAGTTATAAGATTGATGCCCCCAAGTTTTAGGGACCGACCCGCTGTCGAGGAGGGAGCGGAGACAGAAGCAGCGGCGGGCGCCGGTCAGTGGCGCAGCCGTTCCTCGCAGGAAAGCAGCGACTGGCGCTGGGTCTGGCGTAGGACTTCCTGGGCGTTTTCGATGTCGCGGGTGATCTGGCGAATCAGTTCCTCGGGGCCGGAGAATTTCTTTTCGTCCCGCAGGTGTTGCAGTAGGTTGATCTTGATCGGCTTGCCGTAGATGTCCTGGTTGAAGTCGAAGATGTGGGTCTCCGCCGACACCCGCGAGCCGTCGAAGGTGGGGTTGCAGCCGATGTTCAGCACCCCGCCGTAGCACCTGCCGTCGTAGATCACCTGCACCACGTACACCCCGTGCCGGGGGCAGAGATCGTCTTCGGCGATGTGCAGGTTGGCGGTGGGGAAACCAAGCAGCTTGCCGCCCCGCTGCTGGCCGACCTGCACCTCGCCCCGGAGCTGGTAGGGCCGGCCCATGAGCTTGCGGACGTCCTCCATCCGGCCCTCGCCGATCAGCTTGCGGATCATGGTGCTGCTGACCAGCATCCCGTCCACGGAAAAGGCCTCCACCACCGAGACCTTAAAGCCCTTTTCCTGCCCCTGCTGGCGCAGGAACGGGATGTCTCCCTGCCGGCCCTTGCCGAAGGCGTAGTCGTAACCCACCACCAACTCCCGCACCCCTATGGTGCCAAGCAGCACCCGATCGACGAAATCCACCGCCGGCATCCGGGCGAACTCCTTGGTGAAGGGGATGATGATCAAGACATCGAGGTTGGCCAAGGCGATCAGCTCGCGTTTCTGTTCGCAGGTCGAAATCAGCTTGATACCCACCTCGGGACGGACCACCTTGAGCGGATGCGGGGCGAAGGTGATGGCGACGCTGGTGCCCTGGGCGGCGTAGGCCTTGTTGACCACCTCGGCGAACAGGAGCTGATGGCCTAGGTGCACCCCGTCGAAGTTGCCGATGGTTACGAAGGGACGGGTAAAGGGGCGGCGGATGTCGCTGAGATCGGTGTATATCTTCATGAGGGAAGTAGGCCTCGGCGGGCGAGGATCGGGGGAGGCGTCTGGCGGCAACATAGCAAGGCCAGGGGCCGGGGTCAACGGAATATCTCCCGGCCCGCGTTTTCCCTTAAAGCCGGCGACTAGAACTAAACTTGATGGCGTCGCAAAAAGACCGATCTACTGCGG
>JAJYJA010000122.1 GCA_021789795.1 Deltaproteobacteria bacterium
CCGGGCCTTTGCCGCCTTCTGCCTCTGCGCCTCCGCCGCCTATATCGTCAACGACCTCTGCGATCTGGATGCCGACCGGCAGCACCCGCAGAAACGGCACCGGCCACTGGCCGCCGGCCTGGTCTCCCTCCGGCAGGCGGCGTTGGCCGCCGTGCTCCTGCTGGCCGGGGGGCTGGCCGTCGCCTTTTCGGTAAACCAGGAGTTGGCCCTGCTGGTGTCGGGATATCTGGTCGCCACCCTCGGCTACTCCCTGTGGATCAAGCGGCTGGTGCTGCTCGACGTGGTGACCCTCTCCCTGCTCTACACCGCCCGGATCGTGGCCGGCTCGGCGGCCATCGGCATCAAGACCACCCCCTGGCTGATGGGCTTTTCCATCTTCATCTTTTTGAGCCTGGCGCTCGCCAAGCGCTACTCGGAGCTGCGCCGCCTGCAACTGGAGTCAGGGCCAGGGAGGGCGGCGGGCCGAGGCTACAGCACCGACGACCTGGAGCAGTTGGCGATCTTCGGGGGGGCGAGCGGCTACCTGTCGGTGCTGGTGCTGGCCCTTTACATGCACAGCCCGGAGGTGGCGCGGCTCTACGAGCATATCCGTTTCATGTGGCTGATCTGCCCGCTGTTGATCTACTGGATCAGCCGGCTGTGGCTCTTGGCCCGGCGGGGGATCCTGGACGAGGACCCGGTGGTCTTCACCCTCCGCGACCGGGCGAGCTACCTGGTGGGGGCCGCGATCGTGGGTCTCCTGCTCCTGTCTCTATGACCAGGGCGACGGGCATGGAATACGTCTTGATCCTGGGGGCCAAGTCGGACCTCGGCCTGGAGCTGGCCAGGATATACGCCCGGCTGGGCTTCGGCCTCCAGCTTCTGGCCCGGGGGAGCGAGGAGCTGGTCCCGGTCGCGGCGGCCCTGAGCCGGGAGTTTGGAATTGAGGCCCGGGTGGCCGAGTGCGATGTCCTGGCCTTCGACTCCCTGGCCGGGATCTACCAGCGGCTCGACCCCCAGCCCCTGGGGGTGGTGAGCACGGTGGGCTACCTGGGCCGGCAACCGCTGGCCGAGACCGAGGCCGCCGAGGCGCGGCGGATAATCGACACCAACCTGACCGGCCCGGCACTCTTTCTGGAGCTGGCGGCCCAGGGGCTGAGCCGCCGCCGGGCCGGGTTCATCGTGGGGGTCAGCTCGGTGGCCGGGGAGCGGGGCCGGAGGCGCAACTACCTGTACGGCGCCGCCAAGGCCGGGTTTTCGGCCTATCTCTCGGGGTTGCGCGGCCGACTGCATCCTTGCCGGGTGCAGGTGCTGACCGTGCAGTTGGGGTGGGTGCGCACCAAGATGACCAGGGGCCTGCGCCTGCCGGGCTGGCCCCTGACCCTGTCCGCCGGGCGGGCGGCGGCACTGATCGTCGCCGCCCAGCGGCGGGGGGCGGACATCGTCTATGTCTCCGCCCTCTGGTGGTGGGTGGCGCGGGTCGTCCGTTGTCTTCCGGAATTTATCTGCAAGCGGCTTGACTGGTAGCCGCAGGTGATCGAGATGCTAGAGAATCCGCCGGCCATTGTCGTCCGTTCGCTTACCAAGACCTACAAGCTCTACGACGCCCCCATCGACCGGCTCAAGGAGACCTTTCACCCCTTCAAGAAGCAGTACCACCATAAGTTTCACGCCCTGCGCGACCTCTCGCTCGCGGTCTATCCCGGCGAGATCCTGGGGGTGGTGGGCCGGAACGGGGCCGGCAAATCGACCCTGTTGCAGATCCTCACCGGGGTGCTGACCCCCACCGCCGGCCAGGTCGAGGTCCGGGGCCGGGTCTCGGCCCTGTTGGAGCTGGGGGCGGGGTTCAATCCCGAGCTGTCGGGCCTGGAGAACGTCTATTTCAAAAGCTCGCTGCTCGGCAACTCCACCTCCGCCACCGACGGCAAGATCGAGGAGATATTGGAGTTCGCGGAGATCGGGGAGTTCATCCATCAGCCGGTGAAGACTTACTCCTCCGGGATGTTCGTCCGGCTCGCCTTCTCGGTGGCCATCAACGTCGATCCCGACATCCTGATCGTGGACGAGGCCCTGTCGGTGGGCGACTTCCGCTTCCGGCAGAAATGCCTGCGCCGGATCAAGCGGTTTAGGGAGCAGGGTAAGACCATCCTCTTCGTCTCCCACGACACCGGCTCCATCGTCGAGTTCTGCACCCGGGCCATCTGGCTCAAGGACGGCCGGATCTGCATGGACGGCAACCCGGCCCAGGTCTGCAAGGACTACATCTCGTTCATGTCCTTCGGGGAGGTGTCGGCGGTGGGGCCCGAGGCGGCGGGCGCCTTGCCGACCGGGCCGGAGGGGACGGGCCGCGAGCGCTGGGTGGAGGTGGAGGGCTGCGCCTCGTTCGGGCGGCGGGGGGCGGTGATCGAGCGGATCGCCTTCTATGCCAAGGCGGACGGGAGGCCCATCGACACCTTCGAGGGCGGGGAGCGGGTGATCCTGGCCCTGGCGGTCAGGGCCGATCGGGACATCGCCCAGCCGGTGGCCGGTTTCGTGCTCGGCGACACCAAGGGCATCCACGTCCTGGGCATGAACAGCCACAGCCTGCAAACGCCCATCCCCCCCCTGGTCCGGGGCGAGCGGCGGGTGATCGAGTTCGAGTTCGACTTCCCGTTACTCAAGGCCAGCCCCTACTCGATTTCCCCCGCCATCGCCGAAGGGGATAGTCTGGAGACCATCGAGCAGCACCACTGGGTGCACGACGCCTACCTGATCAACATCGTCAGTGACTACGATGGCGCCCACCTGGGCCATTACCTGGTGCTGCGGGAGGGGGTGGAGGTAAGGTCCGGGGGATAACCGGCCATCCCCTCGAAAAATCCGCTGAAATACGCCCGCATGAGATCGGGACGGCGGCGGAGCAGGCCGAAGATCAAGACCGCGCCGGGGAGCTTGACCAGGGTGTTGTAGAGCATGAAGACCAAGAGCTGCCGCCGCCCGGCCCAGCGCCGCATGAACCAGACCCGGTTGCGGGAGAAGAAATAGACGTAGTCCCGGCTCTGAAAGCCCACGGTGGAGGAGACCTCGTGCCGCAGCCGGGCGGCGGGCAGGTAGATGAGGGTGAAACCCGCCCGGAGCAGCCGCTGGCAGTAATCGCTGTCCTCGTAGTAGAGGAAGTAGCGCTCATCCATCATCCCCACCCGCCGCACCGCCTGGGCGGTGAGCAGCATGGCGCAGCCGCTGAGGCTGGGCACGGCAACGGCCAGGCCGTCGTGACCGGCGGCGCGCACCTGGCTCGGCCCGCCCAGCCACCAGTTCATCCGGCAGCCGCCGTACCAGACCTCCTCCCCAGGTCCGGGACGGAGGATCTTGGGCCCGGCGGCGGCCCGGCGCGGATCCCGCTTGAGTTCGGCGACCAGGGGGGTGATGAAGTCGTGCTCGGCCAGGGTGTCGGGGTTTAGGAGCAGGATGAAGTCCACCCCCTGGTCGAGGGCCAGGGCCATACCCAGATTGCAGCCGCCGGCAAACCCCAGGTTGGCCCCCGGCACCAGCGCCTTGACCTCCGGGTGGGCGGCCAGGATCAGACGGCTCTCGTCCTCCGGGCTGTTATCGACCACGATATAACGCAAGCCCGCCGGGCCGTGTTCCTTAAGGCTCGCCAGGCAACGGCAAAGCTTTTCCCGCGAGCGGTAGTTGACCAGCACCACCCCGATGGCCGGGGGCAGGCCCAGGGCGGATTCAGCGGTCATGGGGAGCGGGGGACAGCAGGGCCGTAAGCGCCGCCCGGTTGGCGTCCCGGTTGAAAAGCCGGGCATTCTCCTCCCGGGGCGCAAGCGTCGCCTGGGCCTCGGGGCCGGGACTGTTTAAGTAATCGATCCAGTCCTTGGCCCCCTCCAAGACCACGATGGCCGGATCGCGGGCCAGGTCCAGGCCGCGCAGGGCGAGGGGGGTGGCCAGGATGGGCATCCGGTTGTGGAGCGACTCCGCCACCTTGATGTTGATCCCCCCCCCGCAGGTGATGGGCTGGATCATCAGTTCGATCTCCGCCCACACCGAGGCGAGATCGGCGACAAAGCCGTGGCCGAAGATCCGGCGTCCGTCCTGCCGGGCTCGACTGCCCTGACCGTAGAGGTGCAACTCCCGGTTAGCCGCGAGGTGGGGCCAGACCTCGTTCAGAAACCAGTCCAGACCCCGGCGGTTGGGCCACCACTCGAGGTTGCCCAGAAAACCAAGCTTAAGCGCCCCGCCGCCTGCCCGCCGACGCCGGACGGACGGCGGGTAGGCGAAGGAGGGCATGATGGTGGCGATCCGCACCCCCGGCTGGCAATAACCTTGCAAGATGTCGGCGTCGGGCCGCGAGATGCAGACGATGCGGGACAGCCGCCTTAAGGCGGCCAGCTCGAAGGCCTCGAACTTGGCGGCGTCGGCGGCCAGCAAGGCCCGCAGGCCTGGTATGTTCTGGTATTTTTCCACCTGCTGCCGGTAGAGCCGGTGCTCGATGTTGTGGGCGATGTAGAGGGCCTCGGCCCCGGCGGGCAAGAGGTCGAGCGTCCACAGCATGTCGGCGCCGTTGATCACGAACAGCCGGTAATCCCGGGCCGCACAGAGGGCCGCCACCCGGCGCTTGAAATCCCGGGTGCAGAAATGCTTGACCTTGGCCGGATACCGGGAAAACGGCGCGGTCAGCAGATCGAAGACCTGACGGGCCAGGCGCCGGTAGGGGTGCTGCTGATCGTGGACAAAGATCTCCTCGACCTCCAGACCGGGCTCGCTGGCCACCAGCAGGTCCCGGATCGACTCCCGGTACACCGCCCCGCCGTGCAGGTAGCGGGTGTTTTTCAGGTGGGCGAGGATCAGGCCGTGGGACATGGTTGGTCAATCAATCTCTCAAAAAGGGAGGAAAAGGCCAGGGCCGAGGACTCACGGGAGAATTTCGCCAAGGCCACCGTCCGGGCCGTGGCCCCGAGCCGCGCCCCCAGCCCGGGATCGTTGGCCAGCCTCAGGATGGCATGGGCCAGCTCATGGGGGCTGGCCTCGTTCACCAGCAGGCCGGACTCGCCGTCGGTGATCGAGTCCACGATCCCGCCCGAGCGGCTGGCGATCACCGGCCTTCCCGCCATCATCGCCTCGATGATGGTAAGCCCCTGGGCCTCGACCCAGCCCTCCGGCGAGGTCTTCGAGGGGGCGACGAAGATGTCGGCGGCCGCAAGCAAGGCGTCGATTGCGGCCCGCTCAAGCCAGCCGACGAAAGAGACCACCTCGCCGATCCCCAGCTGCCCAGCCAGCCGCTCGAAGTCCTGCCGGCCCTGACCTTCGCCGATGACCACCAGGGTCGCCTCCCGGCCCGCGGCCCGCAGTAGCGGCAGGGCGGCCAGCAGATCACCCAGCCCCTTCTCCTCCACCAACCGTCCGGCAAAGACCAGGAGCGGGCCGCTACCTCGGCGGAAACGGCGGCGGATGGCCGCCACCTCCTGCCGGTCGCGGAGGCTGGCCTCATCCCGCGCCGCCACCCCCATGGGAACGGTATGCAGCCCGGCATAGTCCGGGCATAGTGCCGCCACCGCCTGCCGGGTGGCCGAGCTGTTGACGGTAACCGCCTGGCAGCGGCGGATGGCGAAGGCCTTGCAGCGCTGGTATATCCCGGCGCGCAGGCCAAAGACATCGCCGCCATGCACGGTGCACACATGCGGTATTTTCAAGGGGCCGGCGGCGAGCGTCCCGACCAGGCCCTGAGGCAAGAGCCAGTGGGAGTGCACGAGGTCGAAGCCGCCCCGGCGGAGCAGGAGCGCGGCGTGCAGATATTCGGCAAGAATCAGGGCGGGCAGCTTTAGGTAGTTGGCGCGCTGCCTTCTCAGGTTGATCAAGGCCCCGCCCTGGTAACAGACCGTCTCCAGGGCGCTGGGCCAGAGGTAGCGGAACCGGCGGCTCTCGACACCGTCCAGGGTCTCTCGGGTCTTAGCCCCCTGGGCGTGGGGGGCGAGGGCAGTCACCTGCCAGCCCAGCTTTTGCAGGTCTTGGGCCAGATGCAGCACGAAGGGGGTGGTGGAGTCGCCCGGCCAGCGGGGGAAATTGGAGGTGAGGCAGAGGATGCGCCCCCTAGGCCTCATTGGCGGTCTTTGCCCAGCTGGTCGATCTCAATCCGCTTGACCCGCACCAGCACCTCCTCGATCAGCCGGCGGTTGAAGGAGATCACATCCCCCAGGAAACCGATGGCCAGCACCTGGAAACCGATCATCAACAGCGCCCCGCCCAGGATCAGCGACTGGATATGGCCGTCGCTCTGGCCTTCAAAGTAGAAGATCAGGAAGCGGATCATGGGCACCGCGCCCACCAGCATGATCAGCAGACTGATGATGAAGAAGTAGCGGAGCGGCTGGTGCATGGCGTACATCCTGGCCATGGTGTTGAACTGGTTGATGACGAAGCTCGGGATGTTCTTGACCAGCCGCGACTCCCGGGTCTTGGGGTTGGTGCCGACGTGGACGCTGGCCACCGCCAGGTTGCGCTTGCCGGCCTGGAGCAAGGTCTCCACGGTGTAGGAGTAGTGTGTCAGGATGTTCAACTGCATGGCCGCCTCCCGGGAGAAGGCCCGGAAGCCGCTCACCGCGTCCGGCACCTTGGCCCCGGAGAGGATGCGGACGATGGCGCTGCCAAACCGTTGCAGCAGCCGCTTGTGGAGGTCGAAGTGGGGGATGCGGTCGGTCTGGCGGTCGCCGATGACGATATCCGCCTGACCCTTGACGATGGGGGCCACCAGCTTGGCGATGTCCCGGCCCTGGTACTGGTTGTCGCCGTCGGTGTTGACGATTATGTCCGCCCCCAGCCGCAGGCAGGTGTCCAGGCCGATGCGGAAGGAGGCGGCGAGCCCCTTGTTGTTTAAGTTCTGGACGATGTGATCGACCCCGATCTGGCGCGCCACCTCCACGGTGCGGTCGGTGGAGCCGTCGTCGATGATCAGCACCTCCACCTGGTCGATGCCCTCGATCCGGCGGGGGATGTCGGCCACCGTCTGGGGCAGGGTCTGCTCCTCGTTAAGACAGGGGATTTGGACGATTAGTCGCATGGCATTGGCTGACCTAAGGAGCGCGGGCGTTCCGCCCGCTTTAAGGCGCAAGGGCGGGGACGGAAGGCCCTCGCTCCCCAACAACGG
>JAJYJA010000123.1 GCA_021789795.1 Deltaproteobacteria bacterium
CTGATCCAACAGCGGCTGCAACTTGGCGCAGTACGGACACTGGAAATCGCTGAAGACCACCACCGCCACCGGGGCCTGCTCCGGGCCCTTAAAGGGCGAACCGCTGGTATCGATAGCCTCAACGAAGTTGACCTCCATCATGGTGGTGCGCTTATCCTTGCGGTTGGTTACGAATATCCGCTCTCCGTTGGGCGAGACCGCGAGGGAGTCGGCAGGGGCCGCAAGCCGGATGATGCCCTTCAACTCCCCGTTTTCCACCTCGTGCACCTCGATCTGACGCTGGTCGGTGAGGATGAACAACCACTTGCCATCCGCCGTGGCTGCGGTTTCAAGCGGGATACCGTGAGAAACGATGGATAGCACCGGGGTGGCGTCAACCGCCGCCCCGGCGGGTGGGGCGGCGGCCAACAGGGCCATCGCCAGCAACAAGAGTAACCATTTATTGATCGACACGTCTCTCTCCAATCAGCTCAAGAACAAGGCAGGCTTGCTTGAGCACCATCTCAAGCAAGCCGAGGCCAGTTGCCCCATCCGTTACCATGGAAGAAGCCCGAGGTCAATCCCCAACATCAACGGATGACGATGGTGACCGTGGCCTTGGCCGTCAGCTTGCCGTCGCTCACCTGATAGATGAAGCGATCAATGCCGGTCTTGTTGGGCAGCGGAGTGTAGGTAAAATCCCCAGTGGCCGGGTTTGTGATAACCACACTCCCCAGCGTGCCGGTGGTCACGGTGGAGAAGGTCAGGGCGTCGCCATCCAGATCGTACCCGTAAAGCTTGCCTGACAACTTGGTGTTGACGCGTGTGGACAAGCTGCGGTTGGCCGCCCGGGGCGGATGATTCACCGCCACGATGGTGACCGCCACCGTGGCCTTGGCCGTGCTCTTGCCGTCGCTAACCTGATAAACGAAGCTATCCGTACCGGTCTTGTATAACGCCGGGCGATAGACAAAGGCCCCGGTGGCGGCGTTGGTGATGATCGCCCGGCCCTTGGTGCCGTTGATGACGATCGAATATCTCAAAACACCCGAGGCACCAGAAACGGCCAGCTTGCCGGCGGCCACCGTGCCCTGGTTGAGGGACAGACTGCTATCCTGGGCCTGCAAGACCAAGGCGGCCACCGTGACGGCCACCGTGGCCGGGCTGGAATCGGCCTTGCCGTCATTGGCCTTGAAGGTAAAGCTGTCGGTGCCGCTGTAGTTGGCGGTCGGGGTATAGATAAAGGCCGCCGGGCTGGCGCCGCCCAACACCACGCCTCCATGCGCCGGCCGGGTGACCAGGATATAGGTCAGGTGGTCATTGTCGGCATCCGTGGCCTTTAAGGTGCCGGTGATCGCGGTGTTCGCCTTGCCTGACACCAACTGACCGGCGGCCACCGGCGGGGTGTTATTCTTCTGCACCGTTACCGGGGCCGATGCCACCCCAGAAACTTGCTGGGGAACCGGTGTAACAGGAGTAATCTTGGCAAGCGGGGCCACCGTGACGGCCACCGTAGCCGGGCTGGAATCGGCCTTGCCGTCATTGGCCTTGAAGGTGAAGCTGTCGCTGCCGCTGTAGTTGGTGGCCGGGGTATAGGTGAAGGCCGCCGGGCTGGCGCCGCCCAACACCACGCTCCCATGCGCCGGCGGGGTGACCAGGATGTAGGTCAGGGGGTCATTATCGGCATCCGTGGCCTTCAAGGTGCCGGTGATCGCGGTGTTCGCCTTGCCTGACACCAACTGACCGCTGGCCACCGGCGGGGTGTTCTTCTTCTGCACTGTTACCGAGACCGTGGCCTCGTTCGAGTCCAAGGTGCCATCGTTAACCTTAAAGGTGAAGGTGTCGCTGCCATAGGCCCCCGGGTTGGGCACGTAGGTCATCACCCCCCTGGCCGCGTCGGTGATGGTCGCGGTGCCCAGGGCGCCGTTCTTGACGACCTGGAAGGTCAGCGGGCTGGAGGTGGCGGAACTGGCGCTCAAGGTGGCGGTCAACGACTGATCCTGCATGGTGGTGAACGAGGCCCCGGAGGCGACCGGCGGGTGATCGCTAACCTTGATGACCGTGGTGGCCTGGGTCTTGGCCCCGGCGTTGTCGGTCACGGTCAGGGTGACGGTGTAGCTACCCGGCAGGGCGAAGACATGATCCGCCTCCGGGCCACTGGCCGTCGCGCCGTCGCCAAAGTCCCAGGCGTAGGCGGCGATGGTGCCGTCGGGGTCGTTCGAGGCCCCAGGGGTGAAGTGCACCGACAGCGGCGCCTCGCCGCCCGCCGGCGGGAACACCCCGGTGTTGTCGTAGCTGGTGGGGTTAGAGGGCGCGCTCTCCTGGCCGGTCTGGTCAAAGGAGGTCACCCACAGCCGCACCTGGCCATCGTCCACGTAGGTCTGACAATCGTACTGGCGCAACGTCGGATCGTTCACCGTGCAGGCCAGACGTCCGTTCTGATACAGCTTGAAGCCGGCCAGACCCGGATCGGTGCCGGTGTAATCCCAGGCAAAGTGCAGTGTGCGCTTGGCGATGCTGGCCGAGATCTCGGCCACTGGCGGCACGTTGGCCGGCTGGGGGGGATCGACAACGGTCACCAACAGTTTATCTTGGGCCGTGGCCCCCTTGTCGTCGGTGACGTTGAGCACCACCGTATAGTCGCCCGTCGCCGCGAAATCATGCTGAGCCGAAACGCCCGTGGCGGTGGTCCCGTCGCCGAAATTCCAGGCGTAGCTGGTGATGGTAGCGCTAGCGTCGGTGGATTTCGAGGCGTCAAAGGCGACCTGGGCCCCGCCGGTCTGCACCTGGGTGGCGGTGATGACCGCCACCGGCGGCGAATTGGCGGCCTGCGGCGGGGCGGAAACCGTAACCGTGGCCGTGGTCTTGGCGGAAACATTCGCGTCGTCAACCACGGTCAGGGTCACCGCATAGGTGCCAGCGCCGGCGAAGGTATGGTCGACCAGTTTGCCGGTGGCGGTTTGGCCGTCGCCAAAGTCCCAATTGTAGGCATTGATAATGCCCCCCAAGACCAACGAGGCGCTGGCGTCGAAATTCACCGGCAGGGGCGCCACCCCGGAGGTGACCGAGGCGGTGAAGCTGGGCTGGGGCAGGAAGGTGCCGGTGCCGGGGTCGATGGCTGGCGGGTTGAGCACATAGGGGGCGGACTGGGGGCTCTCCACCCCGCTGGCGTCCACCGCGGTCAAGGTGAAGGTTACCGGGTTGGCGCCGATGGTGACCGTGCAATCCATGCTGGTGGCCCCCGGCACGCTGCCGGTGCAGACCTTGGCCCCATCCTGATAGAGGTTATAGGCCACCGCCGAGCCGGAATAGCTCCACTCCACATGAATCGGCGCCGTGACATCGGCTGCGGCGAGCGCCGACGACAGACAGACCGTCAGCAGCCAAGCGAAAAATATCGTCATCCTCTTCATAACCCGCACCTCGTAGCCGTGATTTCCTCAGGGAAGGCAGCCGGATGGTTCATTCGTCTCCGGCCCGCATCTTGACAATTTCGCACTTCTAAGCAGTTGCGGCACCTTAGTCCGCCGCTCCCGCTGTCAAGCAATCCCAGTGCCAACCACGCCTGATTTCCATCTGTCTTCCCGGCCCGCTTGGCTTGCCGCCCCTAGCCGCCCCGCCATCAAAACCAGCAGCGCCACCCAACCTGCACAATTTATTTGCGCCAAGCTAAAAAAAATTACTACGTAACCCCATTATAGAGGGGTCGCACCCGATGCGGAAGAAAAAAATAGCCCTCACCGGCCACGCCGGGGAGAGCAAACCAAGTTAACGCGCTAAAGATTGCCTAAAACAGGGGAGTGAACAGGCGGGAAAGCTTCGGCCCGGACAGCGCGAAAAAGGCGCTTATCCAGCCTCAAGCCCTGTTAAGTGGCCTCTCTCGACTCACGGCCGGGGCCCTTCTTCAATTCCTTGGCCACAATGCCGTAACGCCGCATCTTCTCGTAGAGGGCCGTCTTGCCAACATCAAGGATCCGGGCCGCCTGCGACACGCTGCCGTCGCTATTCTTTAAGGCGTAGGAGATAAGATCGGTTTCCACCCTGGCCACCAAGTCCCGCAGCGGGGCGCCGGGGATATCCTTGACTATTTCGGAAAGATAAGACTTCTGTCCCCCCTCGCCGACCGAGTCGTTGAAGACCAGTTCCTCCTCGGTTACCACCCTGCCCTTGGCCATCAACACCGCCCGCTGGATCATATTCTCCAGTTCGCGGACGTTGCCCGGCCAGTCGTGGGTCAGCAGCCGCTCGATGATACTGCTGGGGAGAAAATTGATCGACTTCTTGAAGGCCTTGCTGTAGTGGCGGACGAAATGGGAGGCCAGTTCGACGATGTCCTCCTTGCGCTCCCTAAGGGGCGGGATGGCGATCTGGATGATGTTCAACCGGTAGTACAAGTCGAGCCGGAACCGGCCCTCCTGCACCGCCCGGGCCAGATCGACGTTGGTGGCGGCGATCACCCGGACGTTCACCTTGACCGGGGCGTTGCCGCCCACCCGGATCAGCTCGCCGTTCTGTAATACCCGCAGCAGGGAGGCCTGCATCCGGGGCGAGATGTCGCCGATCTCGTCCAGGAACAGGGTGCCGTGATCGACGATCTCAAACTTGCCCTTCTGGCGGGCCATCGCCCCGGTGAAGGCACCCTTCTCGTAACCGAAGAGATCGCTCTCCAGCAGATTCTCGTGGATGGCGTTGCAGTTGACCTTGAGAAACGGCTTGTCGAACCGGGAACTGTGCACCCGCAGCAAGTCGGCGACCAGTTCCTTGCCGGTGCCGCTCTCGCCCACGATGAGCACGTTGGTGTCGGAGTTCGCCACCTGGTGGATCATGTCGCGCACCGCGTGCATGGCGCGGCTGCTGCCGATCATGCCGTCGCTGGCGCCGCACTCCTTCATCTTGCGCTGCAAGACGTTGATCTCCTGGGTCAGCCGCCGACGGATCGCCTCGCTCTCCTTTAGCTCGTTGATCTTCAGCCGCAGGATGCCCTCGACATCGTTGTTAAAGGCCTTAAGCTCCATCTCCTGGCGCTTCAAGGTGGTCACGTCGCGCAACAGCACCATCACCAGGATGTCACCGGAATAACCGTGGAAGGGCACCGAGGAGAACTCCACCTCCATGTCCCCGACCCTGGTATGCACCACCGCCCCATGCCGCGCCGACGGCAACTCCGCCCCGCACCGCACCGGGCACAGGGACTGGCAACCATCCTCGCCGCACAACGACTCCCGGCAATGCCGACCCTTGAGGTCGCCAAAGGCCTTATTGGCGGAGCGGTTAAGGTACTCGATCACCCCATCGGCGCGGATCAACAGCACCATCTGCGGCATCAGATCGAGCAAGGCCCGCCAGTTTTTCACCAGCCGGGTGACCTCCGCCGTCGAGGCGCTCAAGGTCGTCTTTTCCGGTTTCATATCCATCCGCAAGCTGGCCTTCCAGCCCCCTTCAGTTCCTGCCCACGCAGACGTAGGTGAAGCCGGCCTCGCGCATCTTGGCCGGTTCGTAAACGTTGCGCAGATCGATGAAGAGCGGCGACTTCATGGCCGCCTTAATTTTTGCCAGGTCCAAGGCCCGGTACTGATTCCACTCCGTCAGCAGCACCACCGCGTCCGCCCCCTGGCAGGCCTCGTAGGCCGATGATGTGTAATGAAAATGGGGAAACATGCTGGCGGCCTGGGGCATGGCCTGGGGGTCGTGGATCTGGATCCTGGCCCCCTTCTCGAACAGAGGCGGCAGGATGGTCAGGGCCGGGGAGTCGCGCAGGTCGTCGGTTTCCGGCTTAAAGGTGAGGCCGAGCGCGGCGACGGTCTTGCCCGCCTCCGAGCCGCCCAGGGCGTCCCGGATCTTCTTGACCATCCGCGCCTTTTGGGCCGCGTTCACCTCCACCCCCGCCTCGACGATGCGCGCCGCCACCCCGTGCTCCTGGGCTACCCGCAACAGGGCCAGGGTGTCCTTGGGGAAGCAGGAGCCGCCGTAGCCGGGGCCGGGATGCAGGAACTTACGGCCAATCCGGCCATCTAAGCCCACCGCCTTGGCCAGGTCCTTGACATCGGCGCCCACCGCCTCGCAGATGGTGGCCATCTCGTTGATAAAGCTGATTTTTACCGCCAGAAAGGCGTTAGCCGCGTACTTGATCAGCTCGGCGGTCTCCAGGTTGGTGGTCACAAAGGGGGTGGACAGGAGGTAGAGCGGGTCATAAAGCTCCTTCATCGCCGCGATGGCCCGCTCCGACTCGGCGCCGAGCACCACCCGGTCGGGCCGCATGAAGTCGTTGATCGCCGCCCCCTCCCGCAGGAACTCGGGATTCGACACCACGTCGAAGTCCGCTGCCGAGTTGGCCTCCCGGATAATCCGCGCCACCTGCCGGGCGGTGCCCACCGGCACCGTGCTCTTATCCACCACCACGGTGTAACCGGTCAGATGCACCGCCAATTCCCGGGCCGCGGCGTGGATATAGGTCAGGTCGGCGTAGCCGTCCCCCCGCCGCGAAGAGGGGGTGCCCACCGCGATGAACACCGCCTGGGCCGCGCCCACCGCCTCCGCCATCTCGGTGGAAAAAGCCAGCCGACCCTCGCGGACATTCTTGGCCACCAAGGCGTCGAGGCCCGGCTCGTAGATGGGGATCCCGCCCTCGCGCAGGGCGGCGATCTTGGCCTCGTCCTTGTCCATACAGATAACCTGGTGCCCGAACTCAGCCAGGCAGGCCCCGGTTACCAGGCCCACATAGCCGGTGCCAATCATGGTGATACGCATCGCAAAAATTTCCTCTCGTCAAATTCCGGGGTGGAGATCACCCCTGATAATACCCCAGATACCAATCGACAAAACTTCGCAAACCCGCCTCGATGGGGGTCGAGGGCCTAAAACCCATGTCCCGGGCCAGCTCGTCGATGTCGGCGTAGGTCTCCGGGACATCGCCGTTCTGCATCGGCAGATAGCGCTTCACCGCCTTCTTGCCCAGGCAGTCCTCCAGCACCTCGATGAAGCGCAACAGCTCCTCCTGCTGGTGATTGCCGATATTGTAGATCCGATACGGGGCCCAACTCGTGCCAGGGTCTGGATTTTCCTTGTCCCACTGCGGTTGCGGCGCCGGCGGCTTATCGATG
>JAJYJA010000124.1 GCA_021789795.1 Deltaproteobacteria bacterium
CTAAGCCTAGCCGAGTACGAGACCATCACCGACCACGCCTTGGATTTGGGGCTTTACCACGTCTTTGTCCAGGACATGGAGAGTCAGGACACCCTGCTTCCTGACTTCAACCAAGACGCGCCCTTCTAGCCCCGGGGGTGAGCGCTAGTGGCATTGCCGGTCAACGGTGATCGGCAATTCGTCCATGACCGGCCTAGCCAGGCAGGATGATTTCGCTTGCCAGGATGGAGACGGGGTTATTCTTGAGAATTTTTTTCGTGCAAATTGCGGTGATGCCAGCCGCGACAGTTGTTAACCGGCCCCGTGGTGGCGGCCACAACCCGCAAGGAGGTGCCAGCAGATGAAGATAGTAATGGATAGAAACCTGGTCGATTTAATCCCGGAGACCGCCGCCGAGACCGCCGCCCTGGAGGCCTTATGGCGGCAGGTCATCGATTGCCTGGGCCCGAGCAGGCATCTGACCCCTGTCGGCGAGTACATCCCGTCCAAGAAGAACCAGGCCAGCTTCGTCATCGAGGGCGGGGAGGTCGGCCAACCCGCCTGATCCCAAAACCTTGGCCGAGGCGCGACGGGAAGGATTACTCTTTCAAGGCCTGACCGCCGGCCAAGACAGGGTATGGCCCGACTCGATATCCGATTCGGAGACCGCCAGGCTTCCCTGCCGCTCTTGATCCAGGTACACCGCGTAGTCGCCCAGGGCCTGGGTGTCGCCCTGTCTGACCCCGGTGGCGTATGGCACCCGTACCGAAAATTGGCCGTCGGGCCCGGCGTAGGTGCGGGTGAGGTAAGAAAAACGCCGGCCTCGGCCCGTCTGGAGGTTAAGGGCCAGGATCACCGTCTCGCCGGGGGCCGCTTGTCCGGTCACCATCGCCCCGGCCACCGCCTCGAAGACCTTGTAGTAGCTTAGGCCGGGGGCGGCGCCAGTCGCCGGGGTGGTCAGGTAATCGCTTTCATGCACCAGCCGCAGGGTGCTCAAGGCCGGCAGCAGTTCGCCGCCGCTCTTCATCATGCTGCCGTCGGCCATCATCAGCCGGGTGTGCATGGCGCCTTGCGGGTCGAACACCGGGGGCACGGTGCCGGGGGGCAGCTTGCCCTGGGTCTGGCCCTGACTCGCCACCAGGTAATCGGTATGCAGGTCGTGCACCGCCTGGGCCAGCACGTAGCGAATCTTAGCCTCCCGGATGATGGCTTGGGCCTTGCTTTCCTCCACGGCGGCCCAGAATCCCGCCTCCTGGTAAAAACCGTAGGCCTCCCAGCCAAAGCCGGTGGCCACCGCCGGCCGCCGGGCGAGCTGATAGATCTTGGCCCCCAGCGACCAGCGGGCCAGCACCCCGTACTCGGGCCGGCGCACCGGATCAAGCCAGTACGAGGTGGGCGGGGTCTGGCGCCTGAGCCAGGCCAGTACCCCGTCGTGGCCGTACAGACCGTAACGCATGGAGGCGGGCAGGGTGGCGGTCATCGCCTCCCGGTAGTGTGGCCAGCCGGGCATCAGGAGCAGGGCGGTCAGACAGGGCGCCTGCCATATCCGGCCTTTCTCCTCGAACAAGGAGGCGAAATAGGCGGCGGCGAGGGCGGAGAAGACCCCGGCGATGTGACTGTAGCGGATGATGAAGCCCATGAACAGTAGCGGGCTCCAGATGAGGAAGGTCAGTATCCCGTCCTCGGCCCCGCCGTTCCGCCGCCAGCGTCCGTAGCCGTGCCAGACGGCGACCGGCGACAGGAACCAGAAGGCGGTCAGGTAGCTTGCCGCCGACCAAAACCCCAGCTGGGTGCGAAATACCCCCCGCAGTTCGCTGTTGGTGTCGAGCCAGGGATCGCCCTTGCCCCGCAGGAAGGAGATGCCGCTCCACACCTGCCTCGCCACCCCGGCCAGGGGGCCGGCGGCAATCGCCACCGCGGTCACGGCCAGCAAGCCCGCGCCCCAACAGAAAAATAGCCGCCGGTTCCGGCAGAGACGAAAGAGCGTAAGCACCGCCGCTGCCAAGGCCAGCACCCCGACGTGGAACCAGGAGATCACCGCGAACGACACCTGTCGCGCGCCGCCTAAGGGGTCGAGCAGGCAGTAGGCCGTCACCAGCAGGGCCGCCAACCCGAAGCCGGCGGCGTAGTCCTGGGCCAGGGGGCGGTTATCGGCGGCCAGGGCCCGAATCAGGGCGGTAAGGAAGAAGAGCCCCCAGTACACCGTGCACCCCCGCCAGATCAGGATGACCAACGGCAGGGTCAGGCCGGCCAGGATGATCCCCCCCGGCGACAGCCGGCCCCGGCGCTCAAGGAGGGGCAGGGCGAAGAGGCTAAGCGCCAGGAGCGGCTCCACCGCGTGGTGGTCGAAATCCATGGGCAGGCTGTAGGCCAGGTAGGCGGGGTGCAGGGCCAGGACCAGGGCCGCGGCCCAGCCCGCCGCCTGGCTCTTGAAGGTGGCCCGGGCGATAAAAAAAACGGCCAGGAGGCAGAGCACCGCCGCCGCGGGGTTGAAGAAGAAGCACAGGGTCTCGGTGGCCGCCCGGCCGCCGCCCGCCAATCGGCAGAGCAGGGCCACCCCGTAATCGAAGACCGGCGACCAGATCTGCCCCAGGCCCTTGGGAAAGGCGGCGTAGTAGTCGAAGTTGGCCAGGGCCGGGAAACTGGCCAGGTTTAAGGTGACGCGCCGCAGGTGGTCGTAGGAGTCGAGGCTGTAGAAGTAGAAGCCGCCGCCGGGGGCGCGGAAGTTGGCCCAGGGCAGGCAGCGTACCGTCAGGCTGGCCAGGATGGCCAGCGCCAGCACCCCCCAGCCCCCAGCCCGGACGGCGGGGCTAGTCTTCACTCTTGAGTACCCCCTTGTCGTAATACACCGTGTGGGTGGTGCCGTTGGCGAAGAAGTACACCCCCCGCCCGTCCCGTTCGTCGTCCTTGTAACTGCCGGTGTACTTGATGCCGCTCGGAAAGATGTAGGTGCCCACCCCGTCGCGTTTGCCGTCCTTGTACTCGCCTCTGTAGATACCGCCGTCGGCGGAGGTGAAGATGCCGTAGCCGTTCTTGCGGCACTCCTTGAACCCGCCCCGGTAGGAGGAGCCGTCGCTCAAGACCAGGGTGCCGGTGCCGTCGATGCAGTTGCCCTCCTTGCACTTGCCGGTGATGCCGTTGGGAAAGGTCATCACCCCGTCGCTATCGTACTCCCCGTCCTTGAAGGTGCCGGTGAAGCGGGTGCCGAAGGGGTAGATGATCATCACCTTGCCGTTGAGCTGGCCGTTCTTGAAGTTGCCCATCAGGCTGACGTCGTTGCTGGTGGTGATGGTGCCGGGGCCTTCCAGCTTGCCCTTGACGTAGGTGCCCTTGTAGGTCTTGCCGTCCGGGGTGGTGACCACCGCGTAGCCTTCCAGCTTGCCGAGCCGGAACTTGCCGTCGTACACCGCCTTGTCCTCGAAGGTGATCATGCCGGCCCCGTTTAAGCAATCGCTGTCTTTTAGGCAGGTTCCCTTCTTGCCCCCCACCACCACCGGGCCGCCGCCCTGGTAGCGGCCGTAGTTGAAGACGCCGGCGAAACTGTCGCCGTCGGCGAGGGTGATGGTGCCCTGCTCGTTGAATTTGCCCTGCGAGAACTTGCCCACGTACTTGCCGCCCACGTCGAGCTGAAAGGTGCCCTCGCCCTCCTGACAGTTGCCTTGCAGGCATTTGCCGGTCATGGACACCGGCGAGGTGTCGGGCTTGGGGATGGCGGTGAGGCCGGAGCTCACGCACGAGGAAAGGGCGAACAGGGTCAAGCCGGCCAGGGCCATCCTCCTGCGGCTGCGGGGGGCAAACAACCTGCCAGAGTCCTTGACAAGGCCCCCCTTTTCTGTCAATCTCCAGCCGACTCTTCTCATGGCAATATCATAAAGAAACCACACCTAAAAATGGCACTATCCGATCGCCGCCGTCACCTCCCGCCGATAATAATAGGCAAGGCGAGATTTGCAACCAAATATGTCGTCATCCTGACGGGGCTGCTGCTCTCCCTGGCGGGGGGAGGACAGGCCGCCGACCTTCCGTCTCCTCCGGCTTCGCCGCCCAAAACCACAGCCACCCTGACTCTGAACGATTGCGTCAAATGCCACCCCGCCATCGTCGCCGCCTACAAGAAGGACGGCGTGGCCCACCGCGATAAGCTGACCTGTCAGGTCTGCCATGTCGGCCATCCCCCCAGGGACACGGACGTCATCCCCCTGTGCAGCCGCTGCCACCAGGGCGCCCCCCACTTCAAGCTCCACAACTGCCTGCGCTGTCACACCAACCCGCACACCCCGCTCAAGATCACCCTGACCCACGACATCACCCACGCCTGCACCACCTGCCATAACGGGCAGTTGGAGCAGCTTCAGGCCAACCGCTCCATCCATTCCACCCTGGCCTGCACCGCCTGCCACATCAAGCACGGTTACCGTCCCCCCTGCTTCAACTGTCACAAGCCGCACCTGGAGGGGATGGCCAACAAGACCTGCCAGCTCTGCCACCGGCCCCACATGCCGCTGGTGGTGAGCTTCCCGCCTTCCACCCCCTCCGAGTACTGCGCCCCCTGCCACGCCAAGGAGTACGCCCTGCTGGCCAAGAGCCACGCCAAGCACCGCAACGTCCGCTGCGCCCAGTGTCACGCCACCAAGCACAAGACCATCCCGGTCTGCCAGAAATGCCACCCCGCCCCGCACTCCGAGTCTATGCTCGGGCCCAAGCCCAACTGCGGCAAGTGCCACGGTATCGCCCACGACCTGCGGCTGGACAAGATCGACATCCTGCTCGACAAGCGACGGGCTGGCCCCTGAATCCCCGCCATGTCCCGGAAGATAAAACGCCTTGTAAGCCGCACCCCCCGGCCCAGCCCCCCGGAGTTCGATCCCGGCCCGGCCTGGTCCCTGCTCCGGCAGGGCCGGTTGGCGGCGGCGGCGGCCATCTGCGGTCAGGCCCTGGTGGTAAATCCCCGGCAGGCAGAGGCCTTAAACCTACTCGCCACCGTCCGTCAGCAACAGGGCCAATTCCAGGAGGCCGTCCGTCTCCTGAACACCGCCATCGGCCTCTCGCCTGACCGGGCCGACTATCTCTGCAATCTCGGTTCCGCCCACCGGGGGCTGGGCGAACCCGGCCCGGCGCTGGCCGCCTTCCGTAAGGCCCTGGCCCTAAGCCCCGGTCAACTGGAGGCGCAATTCAACCTGGCCCTGACCCTTCTGGATTTGGACGACCGCGACCAGGCGGCCCAGGTGTTGACCCGGCTCCTGAGCGCCCGGCCCGCCTTTGTCCCGGCCCGGCAACTTCTGGCCCGGATCAGAAGCGTTCAGGGACGAACGGACGAGGCGGTGGCCGAGCTCATAGAGATCATCCGTCTGGAGCCCGAAAACAGCGCCGCCCACTGTGAGCTGGGCAACCTGATGCAGGCCCAGGGCCGGCTGGCGGAGGCGGCATCGGCCTACGAGCGGGCCATCGCCAGCCGGCCCGACTACGCGGTGGCCATCAACAACCTGGGCAACACCCTGGTCAAGCAGGGGCTAATCCACCAGGCCCTGCACCGCTACCAAGAGGCGCTGCGCCATGACCCCGACCTGGTGGAGGCCCATGTCAACCTGAGCTGGGCCTATAAGGCGCACGGGATGCTCAAGGAGGACGTGGCCGCGATGCGCGGTTACCTGGCCCGCCACCCGGAGGACGCCAAGGCCCACAGCGACCTGCTCTTCTCCTTGAACTACGATCCGGACTACTCGCCGGCGGAGCTCCTGGCGGCGGCCCAGGACTGGTGGCGGCATCAACCGTCAACCCCGCCGCTCGCGGCCCAGGTCCGGGCGGCGGGCGGTGGGCTGCGGATCGGGTTCCTCTCCCCCGACTTCCGGAAACACCCGGTGGGCACCTTTCTCCTGCCTCTGTTCGAGGCCCTCTCCTCCCACCCCGAGGTCAGCCTGCGCTGTTATGCCGAGCTGGCGGAGGGGGAGCAGGACGAGATCAGCCGCCGGCTGCGGGGCGTGGCGGGTGGCTGGTTTTCCACCCTGGGCCTGGATGCCGAGGCGGGGGCGCGCTTGGTGCGCGAGGATCGGCCCGACCTGCTGATCGACCTGGCCGGACATTCGGCCAACAACCGCCTGGACATCATGGCCCTAAGGCCCGCCCCGGTGCAGGCGAGCTGGCTGGGCTACGTCAACACCACCGGCCTGCCGGTGATCGACTACCGCCTGACCGACGCGGTGGCCGATCCCGTGGGCAGCGAAGGTCACTACAGCGAGAAGCTCATCCGCCTGCCGGGGCCGTTTTTCTGCTACGCCCCGCCCGCCGAGGCCGCCGAGGTTGGCCCCCTGCCCGCCCGGCAGCAAGGGGTGCTCACCTTCGCCTCCCTGAACAATCCGGCCAAGATCACCGAGGAGGTCATCGCCCTGTGGGCCGAGCTCTTAAGGCGCGTCCCCGGCTCGCGGTTGCTTCTGGTGGGCTCCCAGTTCCGCGACCCGGAGATCGCCGGGCTCTATCGGGCCCGGTTCGTCAAGCAGGGGGTGGAGGCCGGACGGATCAGCGTGATCCCCGCCCGGCCCTGGCGGGAGTATTTTCAGCTCCACAACCAGATCGACATCGCCCTTGATCCCTTCCCCCACAACGGCCATACCGTCACCTGCCACGCCCTGTGGATGGGGGTGCCGGTGATCACCCTGGCCGGCGACCGCTACGCCGCCCGCCTGGGGGCCAGCGTCCTCGCCGCCGCCGGGCTGAATCGTTATGTGGCCCGGGATCAGGCGGAGTACCTAGATCTGGCCGCGGCCCTGGCCGGCGATTTGTCGGGGCTGGCCGAGTTGCGCCGTCGGTTGCGTCCCCGGCTCAAGGCGGCTCCGATCTGCGATGTTAAAGGCTTTGCCGAGGGTTTCCTGCGGACGGTTGCGGAACTGCTCGCGCCCGTCCCCGGCACCGGGCGGTCGGCAACGGGCGCGGTCGGGGACGGACAGGCTGCTGGAGATGAAGGTTAACCCTCTGGATGACCTGGAGGCGGGATTAGGGGAGCTCTGGCAAGGTG
>JAJYJA010000125.1 GCA_021789795.1 Deltaproteobacteria bacterium
TGGGACTGGGGTGATAAGGCGCGGCGGTGAGCTTGAATTTTAATGTTAATTGCGTTTTAACTGATTGATTGTTAATGAAAAATATAGCTGTTGCGTTTCGGCGGTGGTTGTTTGGCACGCGGGCTGCATAAAGAAAAGGCAACGGGATATGGGGCTCTGTTTGGGGGCTCTCTTTTAGGAATCGTCCTAATTTCTTAACCATCATTCTGAGGAGAAGGAAAATGAAGAAAACATTAGTTCTAGGTTTGGCAGTTGGTCTGGTGTCCATGGCCGCCTCCGCCTTCGCGGGGCCGTCCGCCCCGATGGCGATCCCCACCCCTGGTTACCCCAACCAGAAGAACACCGGCGGTACCGGCATCGTCGGTTCGAGCCACGACATGAGCAACGTGGCGGGCAAGACCGTGGGCGGCGCCTCCTGGACCTCGGCTCAGTATTCCAGCGGCGGCCCTGATGTCCAGAAGCGTATCTGCGTGTTCTGCCATCATCCGCATAACGCCATGGCCTCGAATGGCAAGACCGGATACGTCGAGGGCGCGACTGGCGGCGGCGCTTCGTACACCGGCACCTTGGAGTACAGCCCCCTGTGGAACCGCGTGTTGTCCACCACCTCCTTTGTCGGTTACAGCAACGGCATCATGATGGGCGGCAACTCCGTGCTCGGTTCCGACAAGCGGCACGCCTTGAACGCCGCTGACGTGGGCGGCGGCACCAAGATCGCCGGCGTCTCCCTGCTGTGCATGAGCTGTCATGACGGCGTCACCGCCATGAACGCCTACTCCCAGACCACCGGTTCTTCCCAGAACGCTGGCGCCAACACCATTAACAGTGCCATCACCTCCACCGCCGGCTTCAAGGGTGACATGAACAACCATCATCCCATGGGCTTCCAGTACGTGGCCGTGCAGGGTGTGGACGCCGAGATCGCCGACCCCAACACGGTTATGGTGCCGGGTACCTCCACCACTATCGCCGACCTGCTCTACGGGCCGAACCATACCATGGAGTGCGTGACCTGCCACGACGTTCACAACACCCAGAACGAGAAGGGTGCCGAGCGTTTCCTGTGGAGATCGGACAACCAGTCCAACTTCTGTCTGACCTGCCATCTGAAGTAAGATCAAGCCTGGCATAAGGGCATAAAAAAAGGAGCCTTCGGGCTCCTTTTTTTATGCCGGGTATCTGGCTGCCCGGCCCAGACGAGAACCGAGCCTAGCCGAGAGCCGCGGGCATTATCTCCCGGCCGTTTTCCCCCCACCCCTTGAAAAAACCTACCTCGCCCCTAAACCGTGGCCCCGGAGGCCACGTGCAGGCTGGGGAAGTCGTGGGCCAGGCGGTGGGGGAGGATGATGCAGTTCCTGCCGACCACCGCCCCGTCCGGCACCTGGGCCTCTTTGCCCACCAGGGTGATGCCGGTGTAGAGATGGGTGGGGTGCTCCTGGTTGACTCCCTTCTTGACCCCGCTGCCCACCACCGCATTCTTGCCGATCTTGCCCCGTTTGTCCATGATCGTCAGGTCAACCATCGCCCCCTCCCCGATCTGGCAGTCGTCGATCAGCACCGAATCCCGCACCACCGCCCCTGGCGCCACCACCACCCCTGGGGACAGAACCGAGTTCAGCACCTGGCCGTGGATGACGCAGCCCGCCGAGATCATGGAGTTTTCCACCTTGGCGGCACTCCCGAAACGGGCCGGAGGCCGGTCCGCCATCCGGCCGCCCGCCTCGACGTTGGGCCGGATGCCCCAGCTCTCGGGCGAGATGCCCGAGTCCTCGCGCAGGATGTCCATGTTGGCCTGCCAGTAGGCCTGAATCGTGCCCACGTCCCGCCAGTAGCCGGTGAAGCGGTAGGCGTAAACCTTGTCGCGGCCAATGGCCTTGGGGATCAGGTGCATCCCGAAATCCACCTCCTCCCGATCCTCGGCCAGCAGGGCCAGGAGATACTGGCTGTCGAAGACGTAGATGCCCATCGAGGCCAGGTCGGTGCGCGCCACCTTGGGTTTTTCCTCCCACTCCACGATCCGGCCTTCCTGATCGGTGATCCCGGCCCCGAACTGGTGAATGTCCTTTTTCGGCACCACCATCATGCCGATGGTGATGTCGGCCCCTTTCTGGCGGTGGGCCTGGATCATCAGGTCGAAATCCAGGTGATAGATGTGGTCGCCGGAGAGGATGAGGATCTCCTGCGAGGGGTGGGCCTTGATGAAGTCGATGTTCTGACGCACCGCGTCCGCCGTGCCCCGGTACCAGTCGGAGTCCGAGGAGCCGGTGCGGGGCGGCAGGATCTTGACCCCGCGGCTGCGGCCCGCCAGGTCCCAGGCGGCGCCGGTGCCCAGGTGGTTCATCAGCGACAGCGGCTTGTACTGGGTCATTACCCCCACCTGGGTGAGCCCGGAATTCATGACGTTGCTAAGCGAGAAGTCGATGATCCGGTACAGGCCGCCAAAGGGCACCGCCGGCTTGGCCCGGCTCTGCACCAGGAGGTTCAGGCGGCTGCCCACCCCGCCCGCCAGGAGCAACACCAGGGTTTTGTTGATCGGATTCATCGGATGATCTCCCCGTTCTTGATCTCGCGTTTGAACTTTTCGGGCTTGAGATGCGGATAGATGGTGCAGTCGCTGGCGATCACCGCCCCGGCCGGCACCTGGTTGTCCCAGCCCAGGACCGTAACCTCGGGCTGATCCTCGGCCGGGCCACCGCCCACCGTGGCGCCGAGCCCGAAGCTGGTGTTGACGTCGCTCACCACCTTGGTCAGCTTGGCCCCGGCCTCGACCCGGTTGTTGAAGAAGAGCACCGAGTCCCGCACCACCGCCCCTGGCTGGACGTGGACGCCGGGGAAGAGGATCGAGTGCTCCACCGTGCCCTCGATGACGCAGCCGTTGTAGATCAGGCTGTCCTTGACCTGGGCCCGGCCCCCGATCTTGAGGGGCTGGTAGTCGCGGATGCCGCGGTGCTCCAGGTTGGTGCGCAGGCCCCACTCCTCCAGATCGATCTTTGGCGACGGCCCCAAGAGGTCCATCGAGGTCTGCCAGTACTCCTCGATGGTGCGGGTATAACCCCAGTAGCCCCGGAACTTGTAGCCGTAAACCCGCCGCTGGTCGGCGATCATCCGGGGGATGATGTCCTTGCCGAACTCGAAGGAGTTGTCCTCCCGGGCGTTGATCCCCAGGGTCTCGATCAGGGCCTGGGGCTTGAAGCAGAAGATGGTCATCGAGGCCCAGTTGAACTTGGGATGCACCGGTTTTTCCTTGTAGCGCAACACCCGGCCGCCGGTCTCCCCGTCCTCGGCGTCGATCTCCGCCAGTCCGAAGCGGTGGGCCCGGGCGAGCGGCATCTCCAGGCAGGCGATGGTCAGATCGGCGTCTTTTGCCCGGTGATAGTCGAGCATCGGTTGGTAGTCCATCTGATAGACGTGGTCGCCGGAGAGCACGAGCACCACCTCCGGGTCGTGGTAGCGGATGAAGTCGGTGTTCTGATAGACCGAGTCCGCCGAGCCCCGATACCAACTGGAGCTGGCGTGGCCGGTGGAGGGTGGCAGGATGGAGATGCCCCGGTAGCGGCCGATCATGTCCCAGGCGGCGCCAGAACCGATGTGGTTGATGAGCGAGAAACTGCGGAACTGGGAGAGAATGGCCACCTGCTCCAGGCCGGAGCGCATCAGGTTGGTGAGGGGGAAGTCGATCACCCGGGCGAAGCCGCCGAAGGGCACCGCCGACTTGGGCCGGTAGTAGGTCAGGACGTTTAACTCATCGACCCGGCCCCCCGCCAGGATCATGGCCAGCACCTTCGGTTTCAATTTCATGGGCGGTTACTCGATGTGCACTTTGGTTAGCCGCATCAGGGTCTTGGTGTCGAAGTCCTTGCCCTGCTTGGCGAGATTCTTGAGCGGCACCTCGGCCCGGGCCGCCTGGCGGTGACCGCCGGCCGAGCCGATCTGGCCGTAGATCTTCTGGGCCAGGATGCCAGCATTCTTTTTATAGCCGTCGCAACGGAAGATGACCACCAGTTTTTCGCCGTGGATCCCGGAGACGAAGACCCAGCTCACCTGGTTGACCAGGTTGAAGAAGTTGGCGATGATTACCAGGATGTCGGGGTTCCTGACCCGGCCCACATGGGCGTAGAGCCGTTCCTGGCTGATCTTCATCTCGGTCAGGGCGGTGCGGAAGTAGTTCAGCTCCGAGGGCCGGAGCTCGGAGAGCTCGATCTTGCGCACCAGGTTCTGGTTGGCGAGGGCGAACAGGTAGGTGAAGGAGATGGCGTCGGCGTTGGCGGCCTTCTTCTCGAAGTTGTTGGTGTCGACCTTGATGGCGTAGAACAGGGCGGTGGCCAGGGCCACCGAGGGTTTCATCTCGGCGGCCCGCAGGTACTCGATGATGATCGAGGAGGCGGCCCCGTACTCGGGCCGGATGTCGGTGTAGCGGGCCTGCCAGCCGGTGGTCAGGGGGTGGTGGTCGATGACCGCGTCAAAGGTGAGGGCCTCGAAGGCGGGGAGATGGGTGGGCTGGGAATCGACCAGCACCTTTTTGGAGAAATCCTTGCCCTTGAGGTTGTGGAGGCGCTCGATGGGGATCTTGAGCCGCTCGACCATCGCCAGGTTGCTGAGCCGCCTGATCTCGTTGGGGTAGCCGATGACCACGCTCCTCACCCGGTAGCGCAACAGTCGCTTGACGGCCAGGGCGCAGGCCAGGGAATCCGGGTCGGCGTTGATCGCCACCAGCACGTCGTCCTCCTTGCCGAACAGGCCAAGAAACTCGGCCAGCCGTTCCTTGGCCGCCTTCCGGGAGACCCGGCACGCCGATTTGCTGGAGCGGCAGCGGGGTTTGGTCTTTTTGGCGGGGAGGTGTTCACCCTGGCCCTTGCTGGCCAGGTCACGGGCGGTCGGCATCGATTATCCTGGGAGATTGCACGGGGAGCAACGAGGCTGTGCATTTGTACCACAGTCTGGCCGTGGCGTGCAACGTAATTGCGGCCCACGGCGGGCGGGCCGGGTGGGGACGGGCAGGAGAGGGGAGGTGGTGATGGCCCCGATCCGGGCCTGGTCGTCCTGGGCCTCTGGGGGAGCTTATTTCCGGCGGGCGTCTTTGAGCTGCTCGCTCCAGGCGGGGAGCAGCTCGACAATCCTCCGGGCCGGCCTGGGCGAGCAGGAGTCCAGGACGTAGGCGCAGAGGAGGGGGAAGATGACGCTGTACTCGCCCCAGACCTGCACCAGCTTTTCGTCGTCCGCCGACTGGTATTTGCCCCAGGTTACTGCCTCGCCGAAGGTGCAACTGGAGAGGCTGCCCTCGCGCTCGACGGCGGTGCCGATCTGCAAGCCCCGGTCGGCGCCATGAAAGTCGATGTTTAGGATCTGGCTGATGGTGGGCCCGGTCTGCTGGATGAAGTTCTTGGGCCCGCCCCCCCCCAGTTCCACGAACCCCGTCTGCCCGGAGACAAAGGCGATGGCGGCGGAATCCAGGATGTCCCGCTGCGGTGACAGGGTCACCGGTAGCCCTTCCAGGTCGGTGCGGGCCAGGTTCATGGTGATGGAGTGGTTGGCCTGGGAATCCCAGAAGACCGGCACCTTGGCCTGGGCGGCCTTGATCAGGAAGCTGCGCTCGGGGTGCCGGGCCTTTTCCGCGGCCCACATCCCCAGGTGATGGTTGAACTCCCAACTGGCGAGCGGCCCTTGGCTCAAGACCGGATAGCAGTCGCGGACGAACTGGCGGATGATCTCGTCCTGGGCCTCCAGGGTCTCCTTCTCGCGGATGCCGATGTCGTAGATGCGGGTGTCGCCGCAGCGGCGGAGCAGGTTGTCGTCCTGGGCGGGAGGGATGGACTTCACCGGCAGGCCGAAGGCGAAGTGCAGGTCGTGATAGACCTGGGCCCCGGTGGAGCAGATGACATCCAGGTAGTTGTACTCCAAAAGCTCGACGATCAGCCCGCCCAGGCCCCCGGCCACCCCGGCCCCGGCGATGCCCAGCCAGATGGTGTCGCCGCCCTTGATCATCTTGTGGTACAGGCGGCTGGCCTTGAAGACGTTGCGGGCCTCGAAGCAGGTGCCGCCCATGAACTCCACCAGCCGGGCGGCGGTGATGGAGCGCCCCAGTCCGGTGGGCACGATGTCGGCGGCCTTGGCGAAGTGCGAGTTACATTTGCGCATAAAACCCTTGAGTTGACTTTTCAGGCAGAGCGGGCCGATCAGTCGAGCAGCATCACCGCCAGGGCCACCACCGTGGTCCACAGCCCGTCCTTGTGGCCCTCGGCAGTCTGGCAGATGCTGCTGCTGACGAACTGCTGCTTGGCGTCCACGTTGTAGAGCTGTTTGCGTTCGTCCCAGGCGGCGTTGGCGTCCACCTCGATGCCCAGGGTCGAGCCCAGCATGGTGGCGGCCAGGTCCTCGGCGAAGTCCCCCGCCTGCTTGTGATCCTGTCCGAAGCCGTGGTGTTCGCTGATGTAGCCGTACTGTTTCTTGTCGAAGGGCTGGGCCAGCCCCACCGAGGCGAAGACCCGGCGGCCCGGCTCGTTGGTGTTGATCCGGGCCATGACCACGAAGGTTATCTGGCCCGGCGGCATCAGGTCCTTGATCCCCTCTTCCCGGGAGATGATCTGGCAACCCGGCGGGTAGATGCTGGAGACGGTGACCAGGTTGCAGATCTCGACCCCGGCGTCGCGCAGGGCCAGCTCGAAGCTTTGCAGCTCGTTCTTGTGATGGCCTACACCCTTGGTGAAGAACATCCTCTTGGGCAGAATTTTGTTTTGCACATCCGTTACCCCATGATTTGAGTTACCAAAAGACCACCGAAGCTTCGGGGCCGCCCTGGCCGTTTCCCGGCATTTGTCCGGCTGGGCTTGGTGTCAAGTCCGGGACAAGGAGACACGGGTGAAGAGTTTCGGAGCTAGTCGTCGAAAAAAGTCGTTTATATACCGCAAGCCGGGCCAATAGGCAATAATTTTGATGGCGTCGCAAAAAGACCGATATACAAGGCGCGTGGCGG
>JAJYJA010000126.1 GCA_021789795.1 Deltaproteobacteria bacterium
CTAAGCAAAAGGGCCGATATACAAGGCGCGGGGTGTGTTTGGCGAGTGAGGCCATACAGATGGTATGCCGAACGAGCCAAACCGCCACGCGCCGCAGTAGATCGGTCTTTTTGCGACGCCATCAAGTTGACCGTCGTCGCAACTATCCAGCTCAAGGCCAGAAATCAGCAATAACCACTGAACCGTAACGGTTCAGCAGTGCCGTAGATGCTAGGAAGAGGCCTGCGATGTGTGCTAGTGCACACGAGCAGGCTGATGATGACCACGCAGATGCGGCGCTGCTGGACAGTTACCCGTCGTCTTTTGGCGAGCAGAGCAGGTGGTGGCAAAGCCCGCCGTTGCCCTGGCCAAGCCGCCAGCCGGCGCCAAGCTGCAATAGGTGGGCCAGAAAATCAACTGTCTGCTCGAAGGCCCGCCGGTAGTCGCCGCCCCGCTGGTGATAGGCGGCCAGGGCGGCGGCGAAGGTGCAGCCGGTGCCGTGGGTGTTGGGGGTTATCACCCTAGGGTGGCGGCGGGACAGGGGCGGCAGGCCGGGGAGAAGCAGAAAATCGCTCACCTCCGGGCGGCCCTCATCCAGGTGGCCGCCCTTGAGCACCACCGCCTTCAGCTTGGGCAGGCGGGCAAAAAGCTCAGCCCCGGCCAGCAGGGCCTGCTCGGCGTTAATAAGCTCGCGACCCGCCAGGAGCGACAGTTCGGGCAGATTGGGCGTCATAACCGTGGCCAGCCCGGCCACCCGCCAGACGCCCTCCAGGCCGTCAGTGGCCGAAAGCGGCCTGCCGACGCTGGAGGAGATCACCGGGTCATAGAAGACCTCGCCCGCGAAATCGGCCAGTTCCTGGCCGATGGCCTGGGCCACTGCCCGCGAGCCGATCATCCCGATCTTGACGTGGCTCACCTTGAGGTCGGCAAGCACCGCCCGCACCTGGGCCGCGACCAATTCCGGCGCCAGCGGCTGGCAGGACTCCATCCCCAGGCTGTTCTGCACCGTGACGGCGGTCACCGCCGCCGCCCCGTACACCCCGAGCACGGTCAGGGTCTTGATGTCGGCCTGAATCCCGGCCCCACCCGAGGGATCGGAGCCGGCCACGCTCAAGATGGCCCTGGCCTGCCGCCTCACTGACCCTTGGCTTTGTGGATGGAGGTCAGGGTGACCACGTAGGTCAGGGATCTCCCGGCCAGGGGGTGGTTAAAGTCAACGGTGACGGTGCGCTCGTCAAGGGCGACGATCATGGCCGGAACTTGATGTTGCTTGCCCTCGCGGGTCACGGTCAACCCCAGCACCGTGCCCACCGCCAGGCCCTCGGGATGGGGAAGCACCGCCCGCTCGATCTCGTGGATCAGGGCGGGATCACTCTCCCCGTGCGCCTTCTCGGGCGGGAGGCAAAAGGTCTTCCTCTCCCCCTCCCGCATCCCCAGCACCTGGGCCTCGAAGGCGGGCAGGACGCCGCCCTGGCCGAGCACAAACTCCAGAGGCCCGCTGCTCTCCGAGGATTCAAACACCTCGCCGGTGTCGAGCAGGCCGTCGTACCTCACCACCACCTCATCGCCGTTCTCCGCCTTCATCGTCTTCCCTTCCTTTGATGGTTTTACCGAGGGCCCGAGCCTGACTACATGGCCTCGGCGTTGGCCTTTTGAAACACCGCCCGGTATCTGGCAACGGTGTCGAGCAAGACCCCGACCCTGGCCGCCTGGCGATGGCTATGCATCTCCGGGGGCACCTCGTACTCGTGGATGAATTTCTCCACCGCCGCCCCATAGGCGATGATGGCCCTTCTGGTCAGCCGGTTCAGTTCGTGGTAGGGGAAGGGCTTTTGATACTGGCCGACCAGGCTGTCGATGTAGTCCTGCATCGCCTTCGACTCCCCCCGGGCGGCGCCGGAGAGGACCTTGCAGTGCCGGATGGCCTCCTCGAGCAGCAGTTGCAGCTCGACTTCGTTGATCCCCGTCTTGCCGGTCAAAGAGCCCAGCATCAGCTTGAAGGAACGGATAATCCCCTGGGGGCCGAGAAAAAAGGAGCGGGTCAGCCGCCCGGCGATGGTGGCCGGATTGACCAGCGAGTCAGCCGCCGTCGCCTCCTGCTGCAATCCGGGGATGATCCTGGTCGCCAACAGCAGGTACAGAGCCTTGAGGGCCTCCAAGGCCTCGACCGCCGTGGCCAGGGTGTCCTTGAGCTGACGTTTGTGGTAAAGGGCGGAGATCAGGTTGGCGGCCAGCCCCGCCTGCTGCGCTATCCCCGCCACCAGCCGGGCGGGGTTCTCCGGCTTCAGGGCCGCGATGCCCCGCTCCAGGGCGACGATGGCCTCCATCTCGCCCAGCAGCCGTTCGGCCACCGTGTCCAGATAGTGGCCGATCTCCCGGCAGAGGGCCATGGCCGCCTCAATATGGGCAAAGACTATCTCCTCCGCCAGTCGGGGCAACCTGGTGACATCCAGCCGCTGGAAGCGGGTCTCAAGTTCACCGGGCTCCCGCCGCAGCCCGTTTAGACCCTCGTCCGCGCCGGCCTCCGGGGACAGGAGGAGCAGGGTGGACATGCCCTCGGGGAACAGCTCCTTCTTGCCCAGCCCCATGTTCCGGGCCACGTTGATGATCGAGCTCAAGTCCAGATGCTGGCGCAGCTGGTGGTGGGCATCGAACAGACGGTCGAGACTTACGTGCAGCCCCTCCCGGGAATTGGCCAGACGGCATCGCCCGGCCAGCTCCTGGGCCCGGGCCAGGGCGGCATCAGGGTCGCGGCAGTCCATCAGGTCGGCCCACTGATTGCCAATCTCGTTGCCCAAGGCGGCGAGCCGCTTGCCGAGCTCCCGGGCCTGGGCCGGGTAGTCCTCCAAGGCCTGGCCAATGGCCAGGCTGTCAATACCCAGGCTGTCGAACAGGGGCCGGTGGTGTTTGAGATCGATGCCCTGCCAGTCGGCGACCCTGGGTTCCCTTAGCAGGGCCAGGATCGCCTCCTTCTCCTGTTTCAACTCGACGCGCAGGGCGTCGAGGATGCCTTTGGCTTGCTCGATGGCGCTCATTTGGAAGAAAACAAAGGGGACAGTAGCCGCTGGCGGGCCAGGGGTCAGGGTAGCTAATAAAAAACACCATCATACCTGAAGGGGATGAATTGTCAAATCCCAAAAAGAGGGGTTCTGGCAGGGAAGATTCTTGACAAAGAGGACGGTTTTGCATAGGGTGCACCGAATCAAATGGCCGGGAGACCAGGGACGGCGGCCGGCCGCCACCGCCCCTGGTTCCCAACCTCAATCCCGGCGCGGGCGTATGGAGCTTGTCTGTGAAAAACATCGCGAGATCATGGAGTCGGCGGTCGCCTATTGCCGCCATCCCCGCGAATACTGCAAGTTCAGAACCGCCTGTCTGATCCACTTCCTCTCCAAGGAGAACCGGCCCCCGGACCCGTCCGACCCCGAATCCGGCGGGGAGGACGCCCAGGAATAAGTCAACCATGACCGAGAGCTTGAATTTCGCCAAGAACGGCGGCCTGCTGCCCGCCATCGCCCAAGACCACCAAACCGGCGAGGTGCTGATGCTCGCCTACATCAACGAGGAGGCCTGGCGGCAGACCATCGCCACCGGCAAGGCCCACTACTTCAGCCGCTCCCGCCAGCAACTGTGGCTCAAGGGCGAGACCTCGGGCCACGTCCAACTTGTCAGGGAGATCCTGGTGGACTGCGACCAGGACACGGTCATCTACCGGGTGGAGCAACTGGGCGGGGCCGCCTGCCACCGGGGCTATCACAGTTGCTTCTTCCGGCGGCTGGAGAACGGCGACTTCAAGATCAAGGACAGCCTGGTCTTCGACCCGGCGGAGGTTTACAAGCGATGAACGTGTTGAAACTGGGTATCCCCAAGGGCAGCCTGGAGAAGGCGACCATCGAGCTGTTCGAGAAGTCGGGCTGGAAGATCAAGCTCTCCTCCCGCAACTACTTCCCCGAGATCGACGACCCGGAGCTGTCCTGCTCCATCTGCCGGCCCCAGGAGATGAGCCGCTACATCGAGCGCGGGGTGCTGGACGCCGGGATCACCGGCCTGGACTGGACGCTGGAGAACGAGTCCCAGGTGGTGGTGGTGGCGGATCTGGTCTACTCCAAGGTCAGCCGCAAGCCCACCCGCTGGGTGATCGCGGTGCCGGGCGACTCCGAGATCAAGACCGTGGCTGACTTGCGGGGCAAGAAGATCTCCACCGAGCTGGTCAACTACACCAAAAAGTTCTTCGCCCAGCAGGGCATCGAGGTCGAGATCGAGTTCTCCTGGGGGGCCACCGAGGCCAAGGTGGTCTCCAAGCTCGCCGACGCCATCGTCGAGGTCACCGAGACCGAGTCCACCATCCGGGCCCACGGGCTCAAGGTCATCCACGAGATGCTGCGCTCCAACACCCAGTTCATCGCCAACCGCGAGGCCTGGGCCGACCCCTGGAAGCGCGAGAAGATTGAAAACATCGCCGTGCTGCTCCAGGGCGCACTTAGGGCCGACAACATCGTGGGTCTGAAGATGAACATCTCCAAGGAGAACCTGGAGGCGGTGATCGCCCTGCTGCCCAGCATGAACGCCCCCACCGTCGCCCACCTCTACCAGAAGGAGTGGTATTCGGTGGAGACGGTGATCTCCGAGCACGAGGTGCGCGACCTGGTGCCGAGGCTCATCAAGAGCGGCGCCGAGGGGATCATCGAATACTCGCTAAACAAGGTCATCTGAGGGTGACGATCGACTTCGGGACGGTGGAGTTCGCGCTCGGGGCCCATACCCTTGGGCAACTGCCGCCCCCGGACCTGCCCGAGATCGCCTTCGCCGGGCGTTCCAACGTCGGCAAGTCGAGCCTCATCAACCGGCTCGTGAACCGCCGGCACCTGGTCAAGGTCAGCTCCCAGCCGGGCAAGACCAGGGGGCTGAACTTCTTTATGGTGAACAAGGCCCTCTACCTGGTGGACCTGCCGGGCTACGGCTACGCCAAGGTGCCGATGGCGATCCGGGAATCGTGGCGGGGCCTGATCTCCGAGTACCTCGAAACCAGAAAAAACCTCTGCGGGGTAGTGGTCATCCTGGACATCCGCCACCCCGTGAAGGCCCTCGACCTGGAGCTTATAACCTGGCTCAAGGGTCTAAGCCTCCCCTGCCTGCCGGTTTACACCAAGCTCGACAAGCTGAACCGGGGCGAGCGGCAGCGGCAGACGGCCCTGCTCGACGCCGGTCTGACCCTGCGGCCTGGGCAACGGGTGCTGTTCTCCTCCCAGACCGGCGAGGGCCGGGAGGAGCTGATCGCGAAGCTAACGGAACTCTACCAGCCAAGGCCGGATGCCGGCCACCACCACGAGGTGCGGTAATGGCGGCGATGAAGGAACTCCCCTGCTGGACGATAATGAATTGCGAAAACCACACCTGCGCCGCCCGCCTCTTCCCCGAACGGGAATGCTGGGAGGTGGTCCAGGAGCTGGAGGATTACCGCGCCGAGTTCAACGTCTGCTCCGACTGCCTGGTCTATGTTCTCAAGACCGGCCTCCTGCCGCTCACCCCCCAGTACCTCAACCAACTGGCCAGCGGCCACCACTGCCCGCTGGCACGTCCCTGACCGGGCCGAGCCCAGCCCACCCGAACGTCCCCGCCGCAAGTATGCTATTGACTTCTTAAAAGCCTTGGGATAAGAAGTTTTTTTGCGCTCAACCGCGCCCAAAAAACGGCGGTCGGGCTTAGAAGAAGACCTGTTCCCCTGCTCTGATTGCCAGTGTCTGGTAAAATGATTTTTCGCCCCATTGCCCCTTGTTTGATCTTACCGATGATCGAGGTTATTTCTCCCCGTCACTCTCGCCCTCGCCATCCCCAAGGCCAGACCAGTAAGCCCTAATCTCCGATCTAACCGGACGAACCATCCCGGGACAGTCAAGTCCTCGGCGGGCCGCCCAGAAATATCTTTTAGGAATCACGCCATGAAGAATCTGCTCTCCCAACTGTTTTCGCACAAAATGGAATTCGCCGAGCAAGGCGGGCCTCTTCACGCCCCAGGGGCCTCTGGCGGCGGCACCGCACAGCCCAACAGCATCTTCTCCCGCTTCCTCACCGGCCTGGACCCGATGGTACCGATGGTCGTCATGGCGGCCCTGGTGGGCTGCGTCGGCGCCTTCTCCGTCGAGCTGTTCCGCAAGGGCATGTCCGTCCTCATCCATCTCTACTCCATCCACGGGCATCTGGTGGCGGCGGCGCGCGAGCTGCCCATCTGGATGCGGATCGTGATACCGACCATAGGCGGGATCGGCGGCGGGGCGCTCATGTGTGCCGGCCGCCGCTGGATCAAAAGCCCGCACGGGCCGGAGTACATGGAGGCGGTGCGGGTCGGCAACGGCATCCTGCCCCTGGGGCCGAACCTGGTGCGCACCGTCTCCTCTCTGATCGGGGTCAGCGGCGGCATCACCATCGGCCGCGAGGGAACGATGATCCAGTTAGCCGCCGTGAGTTCCTCCATCCTGGGCCGGATCAGTAAAGCCGACGCCGCCCACCGCCGGCTGATCGTGGCCTGCGGCGCCGCCGCCGGTTTCGCCAGCGCCTATCACGCCCCCATCGCCGGCACCCTCTTCGTGGGCGAGATCATCCTGGGCGGCCTGGCGCTGAGAGAGATCTCGGCGGTGCTGGTGGCGGCGATCATCGGCGAACTGACCACCCAGACCTTCTTCTCCACCGGGCCGCTCTACATCTCGCACGTGGTGCCGACCGTGGGCTTTCCCGACCTGATCGACGCCTCGCTCGTGGGCCTGATTGCCGGCCTGTTCGGCCCGGTGTTCCTGTGGATTCTCCACACCGCCAACCACAAGTACCAGGCAAAGGTCAAGTTCCTGCCCCTGCGCATGGGGCTGGCCGGGCTGGCGATCGGGCTCCTGTCCGCCAAGTGCCCCGAGGTCTGGGGCAACGGGGTCAGCACCGTGCAGTCATTCTTCTCCACCCACTGGAC